>DAOLNV010000050.1:18734-41381 GCA_035416745.1 Candidatus Hydrogenedentota bacterium
CGAGCGCTTGATCCGTTAAGGGTTCTTTGAGATACTGGTCGGGTCGAACGTGCGGCCATCCCTGCGGATACAGAGTCCGCCGGTACGCCATGGCAAACGTCCGGCGTAATGACGCCAGGGCGCAAACACCTAGGGGGAAAGAATGCACATGGGAGCGGGACCCCAGATGTGGGGACTGTCGGTTTTCGACGTCATCATCATAGTTTCGTACGTTGTCGGCGTTGTCATCATCGGCACTTACTACGGCAAGTACGTAAAGTCTGCCAAGGACTTCTTCCTGGCGGGCCGGGCGCTTCCCTTTTGGGCCATCGGCATGTCGATCGTGGTAAGCGACATCGGCGCGAGCGATTTCGTTTTCGTGGGTGGGGCCACGTACACGTACGGGGTATCCGCCGCGAACTTTGACTGGATAGGCTCGATGCCCGCGATGGCTATCGCCGCTTTCATCTTCATGCCTTATTACTGGCGCGCCGGGGTGTATACGATCCCGGAGTTTCTCGGCCGGCGTTACAGCGCGGCCGTCCAGATCATTCACGCGGGGATCTGGGGTGTTTTCATGGTGACGATGCTGGGGGTCATCTTCCAGGCTACCGGTAGTTTCATGGAGAGCATCCTCGGCTGGCCGATGTGGGTGGGCGTGGCGATCACGATTGCGGCGGTTTTCATTTACACCTTTTCCGGCGGTCTCGCGGCCGTCGTCATGACGGACGTGATTCAGCTGATAGTGATGTTCGTGGGCGGCTTGGCGCTCCTTGCCCTGGCGATGTGGGAAGTGGGCGGATGGGGCGCATTGCAGGAACAGGTCATCGCGCTCAAGGGCCCCGGGCATCTCACCATGCTTCAACCGAACAACGACCCGAATACGCCGTACCCGTGGGCAGGTATCGTGTTCGGCTTGGGTCTGGTGATGTCGACGGCCTATTTCAGTGGGCATCAGGGCGTGGTTCAGCGCGTTTTCGGCGCCCGCTCGGAATGGGACGCGAAGGGCGGCATGCTGTTTGGCGGCTTCCTGAAGTCGTTCATTCCGTTGATGGTCGCGCTTCCCGGTCTGGCAGCCATTGTCATCCTGCCCGAAGGCGCCATCACCAAGGGCGACGCTGCGGTGCCCGCCATGATCCGGCACCTTATGCCGGCGGGGGTGCGCGGCCTGACGTTCTCGGCGCTCGTGGCGTCCTTTCTGTCGAGTGCCGACACCTATCTCAATTCCGCTTCCACCATCTGGACAACCGACCTGTACGGGCGGGCACACCAATTGATTACGGGCCACCTTCCCGGCGACCGGCACGGTCTCATCATGGGCCGGGCATTTACGGTTATTTTCGTGGTAATTGGGGCATCGCTGGTGCCCATCCTGGACCGTGTTGAGAGCATGTACAATTTCATTCAGACCTCGCTCTCAATGTTTCAGGGTCCGGTGTTCGCGATCCTGCTCATGGGTATCATGTGGCGCCGGACGAACCGGTGGGGCGGCCTGGTCGGCATGCTTTTCGGCGTGGCGTTCAGTACGGTACTCAATTTCACCGAGGGCTTATTCCCTTCGGCTGACGCGTTCCTGTTCGTTTCATGGTGGTCCTTTGTGTTCACAATCATCGTCACGGTCGTTGTAAGCCTGTTGACGAAGCCCGAGCCCGAGGAAAAGATCCGGGGCCTCGTTTTCGGCCAGGTCATGCAGGACGGCCAGATCCAGCGCGTTCTTGCGGAAAGGGTTGAGTAAATGGAAGAGCCCTCGAGCGGTCCGAACCTGATCACCCAGATATTCAAGCCCGTTCTGGAGCCATTTTTCAGCCCGATCAATGACTTCCTGGGCAGATACTACATGCCATGGGCGACGATATGCGCGCTGAGCCTTTTCGTTGGCACCATGATTTGGGTCTTCACGCTCCGTAAGGAGTACGTGAACGTAGACGCCCCGAAGAAAGGTTTCTTCTACGACCTGCGATTCTGGACCGTCATCTCGATGCTGCCTCATGTACTGGTATACCTTTACTTCTCGAAATGGAGCTAGCCGTGAGCGACCAAGATCCTCTCAACCTTGCTAAACGCGACTCCGAAGCCTTTCTGATCCTCGGCGCCTTTCTGGCTTTTCTGGCGCTCGTCGTTCTGGTTGCGACGGTGTTCCAGGCGCCCGGCCATGCCCGCGTGGTCAACTGCGGCGCGGGACTCACGCTGCTACTCATTGGCGGCGGCATGGCGGTGTGGGGCCGGATTCTGCGGAGACGGTTCTCGAAGTAGCCTGGACTTGGCACCGTGACACGGAGATAAGCGTCGGCAATCACCTTAGAGGCTGAGCCAGATGAGCAAGCCTGTCCGCTACAACTTCCGTTGGAGCAAGCATCGACATATTCGCATGAGTGCGCGCTCATTTGGGCCGGACCGGTCGGTGTTTTTCGTCATGGAACCGTGGACGCCGCCGATCGGAAACCTGCAAGGCAAGGTCAGCTATTACGCGCCCGAACGGATTGCCCGGATTCGGAAGCGGCTGGAGGGCGTCGACAGGACAGCGTACCTGCAGGGCATCCTCCAGCGTATCCTCGACGGGCGGATGGACGACAAGGCGCGCGTTGCACGAATCTGCGGGTTCGTAGCCGATGCCCTGTATTACAACCCGATCCAGCAACCCCAGGAGGGCGATACCGGCCCCATGCTGACGGACGCGGTGGAACTGCTCGAGCTGCATGACGGGCGGTGCGGGCAGGGCGTGCTCGTCACGCTGGCGTTGCTCGAACAGGCCGGACTGGAGTGCCGCCGCCGCGATGTGTTCCACCACGTCACGTGCGAGGCCCGGTACGGAGGCCGCTGGCATTTGGCCGACGCGCTCATGTTCGGCGCGAGCCAGCCCGAACGCGGCGGCGAAGTCCTGAACGTCGCCCAATTGCGGCGCGACCCCTATTTCGCCGATGCCTGGCCGCTGCGGCATTTCGCCTACACTCCTGAAGAGCTCTTGTCGCGCGACGGGTACCGGCTCCTCGGCTATTCATTTGGCGACTGGGGCACGCTCGCTTACTACAGCTGGTACATGGGCGGCGAAGAAGATTACCCGCCCATGATGCCCTGCGTACTGCCCCCGGAGCGTTTGAAAGGGCAGGGCGTGCGACTCCATTGGAGCCGGTCGGGAAAACGCAATGGCGGCCGCGTGCGGTATCGCGTATCGGTGTACCTCGACCGCGAACGCGCGCAACGGCTCTATTTCAAAGAAACGGACAAGACGTCCGTAATGTGGCGGGTACCGGAGATGAACCGGATGTATTTCATCGGGGTCTCCGCTACAGACGATCACGTTTTGAAGAATCCCGACACCTGGTATCCGGAGGCCGTCACCAACTTCGTCCTCGTGCCCAAAGAGCAATACGGCTGGTATGGCGTGCTCTAGCGGCTACGGCGCCGCGCTACTCCTTGATTTGTTCCGCCCCTTGTTTTCGCTGATGCAATTCCCGGGTGATCGCGTCCATACGCTCACGGGAAAGGTCGTATCGCAAGAGAATCAGCAGAGCGGCACATGCCGCGGCGCATGCAGGCGCCGCGTACAGGACACGCATCCGCCAGAGCGTGACGGCGGTCTGCACTGCGCCCTGGCCCTCCTGGTAGTGGACGACATATTTGAGCGCAAACCCGGTCCAGAAGATCGATGCCGCGTTGTATAGCTTGGTCAGGAAGCTGTTCGCGCCGTAGAACATGCCTTCGTTCGCCTCGCCCCGCTGCCACTCGCTGTGGGTGGCGATATCCGCCATCATGGATGTGGGAAACACGTACGCCGCGCAGTAGAAAAATGCCTGCAACAAACAGTAGAGGATAAGCAAGGGGAACGATTTTGGTGCGAACAGAAAATAGCTCGAACCGTAGACCAGCCCGATGCCCAGGATACCAAGCGAGAGGCAGGTCCGCTTCTCGAAGCGTTTGCCCAAGGCGTTCCAGAACGGAAGAAACAACACGCCGCATCCGATGGCGCAGAAAATATAGAGAAAGAACGCGTCCCGGAACGGACTGAGCGGCCCGACCAACACGCGCTGGGCGAACGGCGTATTCCACGTTCGCCCGAACCAGTCGTCGAGCAGGAACGTGTACATCCATATACCGGCAAGGATTCCCGCCTGGTACACAAACACCGCGAGGAAAAGGATGATGAAGTATTTGTCGCGAAACGCATAGCCGAGGGCGCGTGCGATACCGGCCATGTGCCGGGACAAATACGTGCGCAGCGCGTGTTTCTGCGCCTCGCCTTGTGCCCTCTGGCCCCGGGCCAAACGCTCTACCTGAGACAACGGCGGTTCCTTTACGAGGACCGCGAAGAGCCAGTAACAGACGATCATGACCGCCGAGGAATAGAGCGCGAATTCCTGGAAACCGGCGATCTCGTCTCCCCGCCATGAGCTGTACCAGCGAATGCAGCCTCCCCAGATGTTCCCGAGGTATGCGCCCGCCTGCATCCATGAAGCCAGCGCTGTTCGCGCGGAGTATCCCGTGGCGAGCTCGGGCACCAGTGCGGTGAATGGAATACCGGTCATCGTAATGCCGATCGAAAACACGATCTGCATGACGATCAGGTACGCGTAGAACTGGGCATGGGTAAGCCCGGGGGGCGCGAACCACATGCCGATGACGCCTGCCGCGTAAACGAACGAGCCGAGCGCGATGTAGGGCATGCGGCGGCCGAAGCGGCCCGGCGTCCTGTCCGAGATATACCCCATAATCGGGTCAAGGAACGCGTCGAACGCGATCGATAACCCGCGCACGTTGCCGACAATGACCGGGTCGTAGCCCAGGAACTTCGTGAAGTATAATTGCAGTTGCGCAAGCACGGTCAGGGGCCCGGCGCCGCCGAACATGCCGAGCCCGAACAAGATGCCGTGCGACCGTTTTAGCCCATTCGATGCCATCAGGGTGCCCCCTGGTAACGGATTATAGGGAAATGACCATGAAGACCGGAAGAGCTTTTATCGGGGCCTTGCTATGCGCTCTCTTTCAGTTTCTTACAGCGAATAGCGCAGAAGCGGCGGGGCGTGTTGTGGAGATTGCCCGGGGCCGCTCCTGGGTGAGCCCGTACTGGGGGTACAGTTCACCAAAGATCGTGAGCGACGGCCGCGCCTACTATACGGCGGGCCTGTGGGGTCCCGACCCGGACTCGTCGGCCGGGGTGCTCTACAAATACGACGGCGCGGCGTGGCATGAAGGCGCGCACTTGCCGGATATCTATCAGCCGGTCACCATGGTTCTCGATAGACAGGGCCGGCTTATCGCTGCACACACCGCGCAATCGAAACCGGTCCGCATCTACCGGTCAAACGTGCCGGGCAACATCGACGAGCTGGACCGGCTTCCCAGCCCGCCGGATATGAAGAACGCTTACTACATTGGTATCGCGATTCGTGAGGACACCCTTTACCTTGCCTATCTTGTCACTCCCGAATACTCGATGTTTCTGAGCAGCCTGAATCTGACGTCGCTCGAATGGGCCCCCAGCCGGCTGGTATGCCCGGGGCAGGCCGAGCACAAGCCCAAGACGGCGTGGACGTATCCAATACTGTTCCCAACAAAGGAAGGACTGCATTTCGTTGCGTCCAACGCCCCGGACGGCGGCGAGGGCAACACATACAACCAGGTTTGGTACCTGTTCTATCCGAATGGGGCGCAGGAACCGGCGGTTCGTGAAATGGTCGCTGACACGCCCATGGGCCACATGTCCTATGCAACGGACCTTGCGGTCGACGCCAGCGGCACGAGCCACATCCTGTTCCTGTGGAACCAGCGTAAATACGGGGAACCCCTGCCGCCGGACAGTCCGCCCCCGGGCCTGTATCATGCTTGGCGCGACGGGACCTCGGGCGTGTGGCAGCGAGCGCGTTTGCTGCCCAGCGGGTATGCGGGGTTCTTTCAATCGGATAGAGACCTGATTGCCGCTGCGGCCTCGAATACGGCCTTTCTCTGGCAGGGACCCCGCGAGGGGTGGAAGACCGCCGGGCCCCTGTGCGAGACGTCGCAGATGCCGGGAGCGCCGGGGTTCTGGGATGTGATCTCGCCCGCGAGCGGCAGTGACCTAAGCAAAGGCCTCGCGATAGTCACGGACTCGCTGATGCCGGCCGAGGACGGCCAGCCGCAGGAACGGGTTCTCTGGGCAATCCTGCCGGAATGATCCGGAACATCCCTCTCTAAGGTGCGGCGCGGAGCGTGGTTGGCAGCCGCGCACTGCTGAGGGCCGGGCAAAGTAGCCCATGTTTTTCCGCAATCAGTGTTGATACAATCAACGCGAAGGAGCGGGCGGCGGCACGGGCGGAAGATCGGGGTGGGCTAAGACATGGGAAACGCCAAGAGCGGAGATGACGTAGCGGCTGGCGGCCTTGGGGCACACGCCGGTCTCTTTTCAATTCTCGCGATCGTCCTGTCGAATCTGATCCCGCTGTGGGGGGTGCTTTTCCGGGGCTGGGACGTGTTCGCCATCATGCTGTTGTTCTGGCTCGAGAATCTCGTCATCGGCGTGTTCAACGCCTGCCGGATGATAACGGTTCCGCCCTACACTGCTGGCGTGACCTTCTATAAGTTCTTCCTGATCCCCTTTTTCGTATTTCACTATGGCGTATTCCTGTTGGCTCACGGGCTATTCATCTTTGCTCTGTTTTGTCCGGAGTTTTTCGAGAAAGGCGATGCGCTGGCGGTCAACGACCACCTGTCGCTGTCGCAATTCTGGACCTTGCTCCGCGCTTTCGTCCCTCCAGCGATCCCGGTCGCCCTGGCGGCAATGGTTGTTAGCCACGGCGTGTCGTTTGTTTCCAACTTCTTGATGCAGGGAGAGTGCCGCTTGACAAGCGTGGACGCACTGATGACGGCTCCGTACCGCCGTGTCATTGTTTTGCACATTACGCTTATCGCCGCCGCCTTTATTGTCGTCGGTATCGGTGAGCCCAAGCTCGTCATCGCAGCGTTCGTCATTCTGAAGATCGTCATGGATGTCATAGGCCACAAGGCTGAGCGCAAACGCTATGCAAAAGCGAGAACCAATCTGTCCAAGGGCGCCGTGACACCCGGCCCAAGTGCCGCTTAAGCGGTTTTGACTGGCGAACCATCGACTTGGCATTGCGAGCGCATTCAAAGGAATTCGGCGTATACCCCAAGTCCCGGGCCAGCTAACCGCCGAGTGCCCAAGCGCGACACAAACCGTTCCGCCCGCTGTGAGGCGGATACTGATTCACGACCTCTACGGCTGGTACTATGCATTGACGAACGGAACTGGGTTACTGGAGGAACGTACCCATGCCGATGATCGCGATGATGCTTCTTGTGAACCTTCATGCTGTCCTTGCCGAACCGGTCTCCATCGGCAGCCAAAAGCAGTTCTTTATCGACAGCCTGTTTCTTGAGAATTCGCCGAACGTGGCGCTTCGTGTCTCTCCCGCGAGCAAGACGGGCGAGCGCACGCTGGAACCGGACAAGCCTTGGGAAAGCGCATCCCTCAATTGGTTCAGCGTTATGGAAGATGGCGGAAAGTGCCGCATGTGGTACGAGGCTTACGACGTCGAAGGCTGGCCTACGAGCGACGACACGTCTTTCTGTTACGCGGAGTCCGAGGATGGCGTGCATTGGAAGAAGCCTGATCTGAACCTGTTCCCCTACCATGGAATCGAGCAGACCAACATCCTCTTCCGCATGGTTGGGCCAGACGGTGCGCATTCCCGCGTTCATGGGAACGGGGTGTTTCTGGATCGCAATGCCCCGGCTGGCGAACGCTACAAGGCCGTTTCGCAGGGTCTCTTTCCGAAGGCAGGCGACCCGCCCTACTTTGTCGCGGGGATGTACAGCCCCGACGGCCTCCACTGGACGCGTTACCCCGAGCCGATCTGCCGCGTGTTCGCCGATAGCCAGTATTCGGCGTTCTGGGACGGCTCCTCCGCGCAGTATGTGTTGCTGGGGCGTGTCTCGGGGCACGGAAGAGCCATCGGGCGTTCTGCCAGCGACAATTTCGCCCATTTCGACCCATTAACGCTGGTGCTCGAAGCGCCCGAGCGCGATGCACCGCAGTGCGACGTCTACAATCCTGCCGCAATCAAATACCCGTTTGCGGAGAACGTCTATTTCATGTTCCCAAGCATTTACCATCACGACAACGACACGCTCGACATCGCCCTCGCGGCCAGCCGAGACGGCGTCAACTGGACATGGCCCGATTCGACAACGCCGTTCATCGCGCTCGGGGCCGCCGGCCAGTTCGACAGCGGTTCGCTCTACATGGGACAGGGCGTCATTCGCGTGGGAGACGAACTCTACCTGTATTACAGCGGCGGTCCCCTCAAACATAACGAAGCTGAACTTCCCAACCTTACCAAGCCCGGCAACCAGCGCATATACAGCCGGGTCAAGGTCCCGCTGGACCGGTTCGTGGCTGCAGCGGTTGGCCCCGAGGGCGGCAGTTTCGCCACGCCCCCGCTTGTATATGAGGGGGAGTGCCTCGTATTGAACGTGGACGTGCGCGAAGGCGGCCGGGTACGTGTCGGGCTCCTCGATGACCGCGGCGAGCCCGTGCCGGGGCGTGCCGTGGATGACTGTACACCCATCGGCGGAAATCATCTTGGCGTCACGGTCGAGTGGGAAGACGGTTCCAGCGTTTCTTCACGCGAGGGAGTCCCCACGCGGCTCGTTTTCTCCCTCGAAAACGCTTTCCTGTACACGTTCCAGTTCACCACGCCCAGCAACAAAAGCGGCTGAGTCTTGTCCGCCACCGACTCGTCCACCACAACATGGGAAGATGGCCCCGCTTCACTCGTATCATCCTGTTTCCCGTTACTTCTTCGGGTTTTCGCCGCAAGAAAAGCGACTGCCACAAACGGTTACGCCCGTGGGCGTGGATGATTCTCATAAGCGGGGCGGCGTGATTCGAGGCGGCTACTCCTGCTGCTCCTCTTGTTCCCCCTCCATATCCGGCTCGTTCGTCCGCGGCTGGCTTGCGATGGCGAACTCGAAGTCAACCGGGGTCTCACACCCCTCCCAGAGTTCCACCTGTTCCTCGAGTTCCAAAGGCTTGCGGCCTTCTTGAAGCAACGACGCCCGCACCGCATACGTCCCTGGCGGAAGTTGCCCGATGTGGTAATGGCCATCCGAATCAGACGTTGCGCCGGGTGAGCCAACCTGGGGAACATCCGCGTAGACGTACGCCCCGCCGGCGGGGCGGCCATCGCATGTGACCATACCGCTGATGACGCTTTCCGGTAACAGGACAAGCTCCACGGGACCCGCCCCCGCTGCCACGAACACGCTGGTGAGGGAGTGCCCCGGCGCGAACGCCGACAGCATGACCTCGCCCGATACGGGAACCATGGACGGATCGAGTTGAAACGCGCCATTTCGGTCGGTCGTGGCGACGGCCTTGTGCGCATCGTACGGACGCGTGACACCGCCCAGGAAAATGAGTGCGTTCGCTACGGCGCCTCCGTCCGGGTCGCAGACCTGGCCTTCGATAGGCGCTCCGCCGGGTTTCAGCGCTATCCGCAGGCCCGTATACGTCTGCCCTGTACGAACGATGCCCAGGTTCAACGTACCCGCGAAGTATCCGCGCGCCCGGACAAGTATTACGCAGATCCCCCTAACTCCGTCGAGGACAAAACGGCCCTCCGGATCGGATACTTGCTGGAACGCCCCGTTCAACTGCTCCGATGACGGCGTTTCCGAACGTACCGAGGCGACCTCGAACTCCGTTACCGGCGCACCGGTTCGGGCATCGACCACCCGTCCTTCGATGGAAGGAAGCCGCGGAAGAACAAAATCCACCCCTTGGCTGCCCGCTTCAACAAGTCGAGTTTTCGATTTGCCGTAGGGCGGAGTCTCTCGCACCCACATTTGGTACACGCCTTCAGACAATCCACGGAGTTCGTAGTTGCCCTGGTCGTCGGAATGGTGCTGTATCCTGTCGTTGTCCGATATGGCCCACATCATTGCGTAGGGGACGGGCGCGCCGTCTTCACCTTGCACGCGGCCCGAAATCGTCAGTACCCCTGATTCGTCGAGGACCAGCCGCACTCCAGTGAGCTTCTGCCCGGGATTCAAATGAACCGTCGCGGCGGTACAAGACATGGTGATATGGCCCAAAACGCTTCTCCCCACTTGCAGGTCGTAGTCCGCGGAAGCCAATTCCGGGATCAAGAACCTGCCCTCAGAATCGCTCTCAACAAGACGGGGATGCAAAAGGGCCTCGACGCCGGCAGGCACGCACTTCACCCAGGCCCGGGTAGGCTGGTTCAGCGTATTGACCACGTAACCGGCGATGAGGCAATTCAGCCCCGTACCCGCGACTACCCGAATATCGTTCAGGCCCTCCGGGCCAGCCCGGTAAGGCCCGTGGGGCTCGCTGAAGAGCTCCCGGGTTCGAGCGGTGATGGTCACGTCCTGGTTCGGTCGAACCTCCAGGGCAAACTCGCCGGCAGCATTACACCGCGCCTTACAGTCCGGACCTTGGGAGCTGTCGACTTGGGCGTATGGGAGCGGTTGCCCCTGCTTGTCTACGACAACGCCGCGTATGAACGTGCCGCGAGACAAACCGAAGTCGACGTTCTCGAGTACGCACCCGGGGGAAACCGAAACCGAGCGGTCCACCGCGGTGGCCAATTGGGCCGGAGCCCCTTCAGGCAAGGCGCAAGAGAGGCGATACAGTCCCGGGCCGAGGCCATGAATCTCGTAGTCGCCCGAAACGCCCGTGTGTTCGGAGACGCAGGAAGGAAAATGGGGTGGCTCCGATTTCTGAAAGGAAGCTCGTACCGTTGCGCCGGCGATGCCCGAATTCGTCGCCTTGTCGTAGACTCGGCCGCGAACGATTCCCGCAACCTCGAGCCTCAACACGATGTCCGGCACGGCGCCGCCCTCCGTCACGCGGGCGCGGACAGGCCCGTCCACGGTGGTCAACCGGCCATCTTCAGGCAGGAGAAGATACGTGTCGGGAGCAAGCATTTCGAACGCGAACCGTCCGGCGGCATCGGTTGTGGTTTTCTCGGGTTCGCGGGCGAGTTCTCTGCGCGCCAGAACAGAGATACCGGCGCAGGGCGCCTCGTCCGAAGCGTTCAGGCAAACGCCCAAGACGCTCCCGCCCCGGCTGAGCCGGATTACCGCATTCGACTGGCCGGCCTGCAAGGGCTCGGTGATGAGCGTGGCAAAGTCCGGGGCTTCCGCGCGCAACCGCCACGACACGGGTTTGAGCGCTTCAAACAGGAATCGCCCGTCCGGCCCGCTTTGCGTTTCGAGCGCACGCCCAAGCTCGAGGGGAAGCACGCGGCCATCGTTCTCCACGGGCATCAGAATCACCCCTGGCACGGGAATCCCGGCAGGATCAACCGTTGTTCCCGCCAGCGCGCTGCACGGGGTCAGCATGAGAGTGACCTCCCACACAGGCGCGGTCGGGGAGATACGCGCGCCGTCAATTGCCATGCAGTCTCCTTTGCGCGCAACGATCTTGTAGCCGCCACAAGGAAGTCCCGTGACGGCGAAGACGCCGGCCGCATCCGCCACGGCCGAAGAGGGTTTCGATTCCGCCAGCGTTTTTTCCGGCATCCAATAGCCGTCCGTAGAGACACGTACATCAGCTTCAGAGGCCGGTGACCCATCGTAGAGGTATGCCATGCCTTCAATAATCCCGTCAGCATCCTCGGATGGAGGCGGCGCGGACGCAGTCACGAGCGCCATGGCTCGCCGCAGTGGCTTTCGGGGTCCAACGGTGGCCCTCCCCGCCTGAATGCGGGGCCGCTGTGCTGGCGGTTTCTGCTCCTCTGAAGCCTCCCATGCCCGCCAACACCACCAGATCAGGCCCGCCGCTATAGCCAAAGCCAGCCCTGCTGAAACCAGCCTCCGCAACGACATCGCCCCGCCCTTATTGCACCAGGCCATAAGCCTCCACACGCACCTGCTCGTTCGTCTCACCCACCCGTGCGTGAAAAATGAGCGTCCCCTTCAGAACTCCCACAGGTGGCGACTTTTCTGTCGTTGATATTGTGACTTTCAGTCGATCGGGCAAGCCCCGCTCTTCAACGTTCCACGCGAAATAACCCGGCTTCGCGTTTTCTACACCTATAAGTTCCACCGCATGCCCATAAGGAGAGTATAGCTCAACTGTAGCCGAGACCGGGTCGCGAGCGCCGATGACACCTAGGTAAAGTGTCTTGTCGGACACCTCCAGAGGTAATAATACGTAGCCTGAGAACACGATAGACTTCTCAGGAACCTCCACGTCATTTGTTAACACTCGAAGTGTGGAACTGAAGTGTCCGTAAGGGATGGTGTCGCATAAAGCGGCAGTCACTTTCTGTGCACCTCTCCGAACCTCAGACATTTCAAAGGTGACATGAAAGGCGCGGCGATCATACGAGACGCTAAGAATGACGATCTCCGGCTGTCCTGGAAATGTGTTTATCTCGAAGGACTTCTTCACAGCCTCGCCCCTTCTAATCGTCCCGAATGAGACTGTCGTGGGATATTCCTCGACAACGTCTCCCTCAAGAAGAAAGAGCACCGGCTCCGAGCGCCCTTCTATCAGCACCGATACGGTAGCTTGCGCATGGCCTCCCTCGCTGCCAACATAGAATTCCACGGGTATATCTACTATATCACCCGGCAAAAGCGTGAGACTGTCCACCCCTCTAACGAGAGCACACGCGCAACTTGTGACGACTCTCGTGATTTTGAATGGGTCCGAATCAGAGTTGCGCAGTTCGAAAGTATGGTTGACGATGGCCCGTTGACGGGCCACAGGGAACGTGAAGCGGTGTTCTGGACCGACGGAGGCGCCGATCCAGTGACTCCGGCTCGTTAGGACCAATAACGTAGCCGCTGATAGAAGGGTAACAAGCGGAACGCCCCACACGACCAGCTTCTTCATTTGAATGCGCATTATTGGTCTTCTCTGACTTCACGCGCATCACGCGCCGACGACTCTACACAAGCCGAACCGCGCTTGGTTCCACAACTTCTCAGGGCGCGGGTTGCCTGCCGCACCCACTCGTGCACAACTGCTCACTGCCGGGCGAGGCGGCTTATTCGGAGCTTGGGCACCGATCAGTTCCAACAGGTACCGTCCCCTGTAATGCTAACGTCGGAGACGTACTTTGTCTCCTTCTGTATATAGTTCTTACACATAAAGACGTTATCCCCTGGAACGTCGCAATGAGCGCACGGCGCTGGCGGGTTGGGGCCATCGCACTCAAGCGAGGAGTCCTTCGTGCATTTCCAGAGTGTCCCACACACATAGATGGGCGGGATCGACTCGAAGTCCAAGCCTCCCTCCGAATAGACTTCATAAAGTGGGACCACTTTCGCGTCTACTATACCGTCCAGGTACCGACACAGGCTGCCATAATCGCACTGCTGGTTGCATGGAGGTGGGGGACAAGGACCTTCTACTCTTCGATAACATATGGTCGCATCCACCTCACGACCCGTGGTTGTCACTATTCCGGCTACTACCATAAGTGCCGCGGGGACAATCGCACACAGCAAGTGCAGTCGCTTGATACCCCTGAAGTTAAACATGTGCTTCGCCTCCCTTCCGACCTCCCCCTGCTTGTTCGGGCTCTCAAGTTACCTCAGTTTCATGCCGATCGTTTTTCTACGACTCTGCTGATTTTCTGCGCCTTCTCGATTGCCAAAGCCTCCCGGGGCCATTTTCTTCACAAGCTCCTCCGGCACAAGCTCGCCGTCAACAATGTCCATGATCTGAAATTCGCCCGCGACATCGTGCCGGAACATCTGTACGGCCGGCCCGAGGGGCATCGTTTGCCACGTGAACAGGGCGTCGTCGAGGTCAGGATTTACTTCGATGGAAGTGATCTCGTTGAAGGTAGTCTGGATTACGCGTCGTTCCGTGGGCTTGGCCTCGACGTCGTAGGTCATCCGGCGCCACTCCTTTGGGAACCACATGCCGGGCATGATCTCGGCCGGCACCAGCGCGATTTCCTCGTTCAAGAATCCGTCGGGACCGTAGCGCCTCGTTTCGGTCGCCAGGAAGCCGTGTTCTCCGTCAAGAACCATCTCGAAAATGAGGCTTTTCTTGTAGAAGGCTCTAAGGGAATAAAGCCTGTCCGGCCCGGCCACCCGATCGACACGCAAACGCAGGTCCTTGCGAGTCTGAGCGCTTCGGAGGATTTGGGCCAAGGAATCGTTTCCGTTCCCGAAACCATGGCGGCGCGGCCCCCTCGCATCAAAAACACTCAGTGCATCGCGGGATTGGGGCGGCAGAGCATCAATACTGGCGTGTTCGCGGAGATAGGCCGCGGCGCTGGGCGTATGCGCTTGGGCCACATAGCGGTCGTTCATCACAAGGCATTCCACTTTTGAAATGATTGTCCGCTTCCCGCCATCAAAGCTCGCCGGGGCTGTTCCCGAACGCTCAACGCGAAGCCATGGCCCCTTTTCGAACTGTCTGTGCTCCATATTCCATTCATTGATTCCGTCGCGCGCCAACTCATCGAGGCGCGTCGTCCATCTCTCGTTCATCGTGAACGAGAAGGTCGTAATGGCGGCCAAGTACTTCTCTTGCTCGGCGACGACCGCGCCGAGCCAATGGACGGCTTCTTCGCCTTCCCAGACCGTGGCTTCTGGGCCGTTTTCTCCGCAACAGGGCATACTAAGGAGGAGCGCCCCGGCGGACGCCAGAAGGATGAAGCGGGCGCAGCGCTCTGAAGACGAGGTGTGTGTGCTTTTTGTGAGCGTTGCCGACATTCTCGGCTCCTTTTCGATGAAGCCTCAGCCGGAATTTGCCTTTGGCCGGTAGCAGGCATTCCCAGCAAACCATATAAGAGCACAATTTCACTAAATCAATTATGTGCCAATTCCGCGCGGGTGGCAATAGGAGTTTCCACGGAAAGATCTCACAAAACTCAGGCGCGACCACTCCCACACATAACGCTATATCTCAAAAGGTTACACAAGCAGGCAGGCTGATTCTGGGGGAACTTCTGGCGCCTGGTCGAGAAACCGGGCGGAGTCCGCCGCCACGGCTTCCTCCCGCCGAGTACCCGTCCGCATGACCGGGCCGCCGCTGTTTGCCGGGTTTCAGCTCAGGATGGCATTGACAACGAGCTGCACATCCACGGCGTTGACGGCTCCTGAAGCGTCCACGTCACCATTCGGTGGTTGGCCGATATTGAGCGCGGCGTTAACGACCAGCTGGAGGTCTGCCGCGTCGACATTGCCATCGCCGTTAATATCGAAGGGCGCGTAAGCGACTTTTGCCTGCTGCTCAGGACCGGAAGTGCGATACAAGGCCACGCCGTCAATGCCGGTCACGCTGGCCGCGCCCGGTTCCGCGTGTATGCTGTATCTCACCGTGGCCGGAAACTGAGGCACCGCAATCCAGACAAAGTCCAGTTCGCCCGAGTCGCCCTGAACGGGCGCGATCACGGGCGGTTCGATGTCATCGCCGAGGCTGTCGAAGACCCATCCGGGCGGCAGCGTTTCCACAAGCCCCAGGGCCGAGATCGGCTCGTCGCCGATGTGGGTGAGGGTCACTCCTACTTCAATGGCGCCCCCGGCGGCGGCCATGCTGCGCGCAGCTTCGAGGGCCGGCTGGGTGCCGTCCCCGGATGGGCCGGCATCAGCATCGGCCCGGAGGGCCATGCCTGTTCCCACGGGGGCGGCGCCCGGAGCGTACCCGTCTTCCGTATCCTCAGCAACATGGCAGCCGCCCAGATTGTAGAACTGGATTACGCGCAGGATCTCCGACACGCCGCTCTGCCAGTCCTGCGGATTGTAGTCGCAGTCGTGCGGCGCGCAGGTCATGTCCGGGGCGCCCGGAGGGCCGGGCTCGTATCCGTCTTCCGTTCCGGTGGCGCAATGATAGCCGCTGAGGTTGTAGAACTGGATTACGCGCAGGATCTCCGAAACACTTATGAAACCGTCGGCGGGACTATGGTCAAGCGAATGGTGTATGCGCTCGGCTACCGTACCCAGGCCGCCAATTGCCGCCGCTTGTTCAACGCCGCCGGACCGCTGGTACAGCACGCCGCCGGAGAAGGTGGCGTCGCCCGTTTGGCCTGACGGGACACTTACCCGGAAGGTCAACCCAGCCGGAAACGCGGGAACGTTGAGCCACTCGAACAAGAGCGTGCCTGTGGCGCCTTGAGCCGGTACGCTATCCGGCACAGCCCCGCTGACCACGGAATCATAGGACCAGCCAGATGGGATTCTTTCCTCGAGCTTCAGAACGGAGATGTCGCCCGGGCCGTCATTGTGAACGGTCACGGTTACATCCAGGGTGCTGCCCGGCAGATACTTGTAGTACCAGAATGACCGGTCCGCGCGTATGGTCCGCGCCACCACTTCTATAAACCCAGTCTTGGTAACGGAATTTGAGCCAAACTGGTTCTCAGCGGTCAAGCTGACGGTGTACAAGCCCGCGGCCTCATAGGTATGCATTGGGTTCTGGTCGGTGCTGGCTCCGCTTCCGTCCCCGAAATCCCAAAGCCACGATGTGGGGTTGTTCGCGGACTGGTCCGTAAACTGTACGGTCAACGGCGCATACCCCGAGTTCACATCAGCCGTGAAATCCACGGAAGGGGGGCCGGGGAAGTCCCCGTCATCAAGCGGGTTTGTGCCATGGATATACTCTTCCGCGTTCGTGTAGCCATCCTGGTCGAAGTCGTCGCCGGGAAGCACATCGGCAAGCGCCGCGACAGCGTCGTCCGGGTCGTAGTTGATGATCGGCCACTCAAACGTATCAGGCAGGCCGTCATTGTCGACGTCGGCGGGGTCCGGGACACCGTCGCCGTTGGAATCCGGCCCAGTTACCCGGAACAAGATGTGAGAGGGATGAGCCGCGTCGTGGTAGAGCGTATTGGTAGCCGGAACGGTGTGCGTATGCTCGTTGAACGGCTCGCCGGTGTTGGGATTCGCATCGAAGCGGGGGTAATTACTGCTCGAAATGGCCACGCGGATTCGGTGGCCGGCGTTGAACACGATGCATGTGTCCCAAAGGTCAATCTCGAACTCATAGACGGTTCCCGGTGTCATGAATTCACTGTAACGCTGGGTGTTGCGGTGGCGTGCGCGGATGATCCCATCGCAGACCAGCATCGAGGCGCCGTCGGGATACACGTCGCACAGCTTCGCCGTAAAATCGGTGTCCACCGCGCTGCTGGAAGCATACAACCGGACGAGCACCGTCCCCGTGATCTCGACGTAGCTGTCCAAGACCGGCGTGGTGAACACGATGACGTCGCTTCGGCTCAGCTGCGGATTCTGATCGTGGGGTCCGTTCGCGATGCTCAGATTGGCGCCGCCGTGTGTCGGCACGGGATCGACCGGGTCGTACCCGTACGTGTTGCTTGCTTCCGCGGCGGCCGGGGGCGTGGAGCTCAGGAGGCCGGCATCGTGGAAGTACATAGGCACTTCGGTGGCGGGAACGGGCCAGTCGTCGGCAAACCGCCATTCGTTGCCCGGCCCTTCAGGGTGGTCCACGTCGCCCAGCACGTAATAGCATACCGGGGGCTGGTCCATGACGCCGTTCTCGGCTCCCTTGACCCAGTAGTCGAACCAGCGCGTGGTGTTGCCGTAAGCAGCGGGCGCGGAGTAACAATTGGCCGGCCAACTGAATTCACCGCCGCTTCCGTGGCCGTAAGGCCCGATGATGAGCCTTTGTTTGCCTTCGGCGTTGGGCTGGCCGTTATGTTGGATTAGGAGGAAGTTGTTGATTGTTCCGCGCTGAAAGCAATCGTACCAGCCGCCGCGATTGACAATGGGCCAATTGATGAGATGATAGCGGGTTTCAGGATTGAGATAGGGCCAAAACTCATCGTCGTAGTAGGGGCGCGCAAGGATGACCTCATGCAGATACTGCAGGGACTCCGGACCGCGTCCCGCCATCCATCCCTCCGCCAGCTCATGCCGATAAGCTCCGCCCTGGAAGGTAGACTGCGTGTACAGGTTTGATGCGGCCACTTCGATGCTTTGGCATACCAAGCCCGAAGGGAGACTGCTGGCCAGGAAGTTCTGCGAGATCCCGCGGGCGCTGCCTCCCAACGTACAGATCTTTCCGTTGCACCAGTCCTGGGCTTGAATCCACTCGCACGTCTCGAATCCGTCCTGATTCTCGCCCCAGCCATCATCGAAGTAGCCACGGAAAATATCCTCGGAGTCGTAACAGCCGCGTATGTCTTGCGTAACGCACGCATACCCCTGGCTGTTCCAAGAGGGCCACGCTCCGACATTGTCGCTTGTCCTCCCGTAGGTGGTTCGGTAGAGGATGACGGGCCAGGGGCCATCGCCCGGCGGCAGATACACATCGGTCGCCAGGCATATTCCGTCGCTCATCGCGAGCAAGTAGGTCGTCTTGCTCGAAGTATTCTCGATAGCGAAATTGATCCCGCTGACGCTCTGGGAAAAGTTGATTTCCACCACGCCGGGTTTCGCTACATCCGCATGGGTGGGGGTGTTTCCGGCAAATGGAACACCGTCATACAGGCGGTTGGCGGCTCCGGAAACACGGGTGAAGACCAGTACACGGTCGAGGTTGGGAGTACTGCTGTCAATCTGGAAAACGTACTGCCCGGAGGCATTGGTCGAGGTCGTGGCTTCTACGGGAATAAGGGCGTCCGGCTGTCCGGCGCCCAGGCTGGCAACGCGCGTTGCTCCCACACTCCCCGCGACAATGGGGGCTCCCGTGTCCAAATCCGTCACTGTCCCAGAGAGCGTAATGGTTGCTGCCTGCGCGCCCCCAAGCAGTAACGCGAACAGGCATACAACAACTTCACCCCAGACCGGCCACTTTGGAGAGCAGCGATGAACAACCATGAACATCTCCTCTGCGAACCGCATCGGGGCGACCTGACTGCGCAGATTATACCAGTCGTTGTGCCGGCATCCAACCATGTGAAAAGTACAGGTCTCAGGGCGCAGCCGCGAACGCGTCGGAAGCTGAACAGCGCCGGGTCGGCCTCGCCAAGCACAACGCAGGACGCTGCATTTCGATAGTCCCCGTGCTCATCTCGTTTTCACGCCGATTGCGTTCAGCGGAACTATTGTCATCACGCTGTGCTTCTTTTCCGAGGTGTAGATAATGTAGAGGGAGCCTTGGTGTTCAGCCGCGCAGGGATAGGACCATTCTGGCCCAGCCTGCAATTGTTCGAGGTACCCGTCGCGGATTTTCCACATAGCAGACAGCGTGTGTTCGCCGGGGCGGCTGACCGCGATGGTGAGCAGGTGGCGGGTGCTTCCGGGCGACTTTGGATAATTCCACAGAAGACAGCGTTGGCCGGTGCTGAGTTGAAGCGCGAAGGGTTTACTGTCTTCCGCGGGTACGTTGTGTTGGAACGGGCCGCGCCACGTCCTGCCGAAGTTGCTGCTGGTGAAAACCAATCCGCCGCGAACGATGGCAGTGACATCGGGTCCGTCCAGCCAGACGGTGCTCTCTGGGAAGGCGGTATAGGGCCTGGAAATTCCGGCCATCATCGGAACTACATCCCATCGGCCGGTTAAATCCTTTCCGGACGAGATGGCCACCGCGGGCGTCTCCGGCGTAGTCGCCCGTCTAGCCGCCATGCGCCCCGCCATGATGAAATTGCCATCGTCCATCAACAGCGGCGGACAATTCGGCAGGAACGGGCCCGCAATATAGCCACGGGATGCCCACTGGTTGTCCGATTCGTTCAGACTGAAGGCTTCGCACCGCGTGACAAGATCATGGCCCGCCATATTCGAGACGAAAGCCAGAAGCTGTCCGCTGTAGGAGAGAAAGGTTACCGGCACATAGAAAACGCCTTGAGCGTTGTAGTCCGCCGCGATGACCTCCACGTTCGACCATGTTCTGCCCGCATCCAGCGAGCGTCTGGAACGGATACACGAGGACTCCGCGATCTCTGCTCTTGGACAGTTGTACCAGGCCGCGAAAAGAATGTCTTTGTGCCACACGACGGCATTGTCATGCAGGAACCGGAATTCTTCGTCCATCCGATGGACCATGACGTCGACGGCTTGATCCGGATACGTGAGACTTTCCGGCGATGGGAGCGGCACATTCTCGTCCCACAACATGAAATCCCCTGCGATCTCTATCTGGCCGGCGCTCGCTTCCGTACGGCCGGCAGGGGCGGGAATGTCTGCCGCAGGCGGCTTCTCTCCCTCGGCGGCATATGGGCTGCCACTGAGCGCTAAGACACATATTATCCATCCTATCAATGTGGCGCCTGCGTTCACGGTCGTTTCTCCGTTGCTTTCCTGCAAGTCCTCGCTTTTTCGTCTGGAGTCTACGCACCGAATGACGACTGCGTCGCGGGACCCTCTGCCGCCGCTCCAATCGTAACGAACGAGGGCGGCTTAGTATGCGACCTCACACGTCGCCTCCGCCGCCGCTTTGTCGCGCGCCGGAATATCCAGCGTGAAGTACCGGGCGTCTTCGACGGCCTGCACGCCTGTAAGGACAGCGCCGTCCGAAGCACCGGCCAGCGTGGCTTCCTGCACGCCTTCCGGCAGCAGGATTCTCACGTGGTACAGGTCGGGGTCCCCGCACAGGCGAAGCGAAATGCGTCTGTCCGCATGCGCGTACTCCATGGCAACGTAGGCGCCGCTGGGACCATACCTCAGACACACATAGGCGTGCGCAATACCGGCGGCCGGGAACCGCGGGGCGACGGTGACCGTCTGGAACAGCGTGGCTTCGTCGCGGATGCCAGCCAGGCCTTCCACCAAGGCAGAGAGCACGGCCGCCGCGGACCAGCCGGAGGGACCGCCAGCGATGTCTTTGCCGCTCATGTCGTAAAGAAACCGGATGACGCCGTCGTTGGCGACAAGCTGCTCGACGCGATTCAGGATGTCCGCCGCGTAGGCCTCGCGCCCGTGGTGGAAGGCTGCCTTGGCGAGTTCGCCCGCGACAAACCCGCAAATGCCGCCGTTGATGTAGTGGTTGGCTTCGTAGGGCCCGAATCGAGGATATGGGGGATGAATGGAGAACCATTCGGCGAAATAGGTGTCGCGCGTCGCGGCGCGGCGCCGCTGGTACTCGTCAACGATGCTGACAGCCATTTCGTGGGTCGGCAGGCCCCGGTTGATGTCGTACGTGTTCGAGAGCGACAGGATCTCCTCTTCCCGCACGCCGGTGTCGACGGGCTGCAGAAGAATCTGATGCGTATAGAAGCGCCCGTTGAAACAGAGCTTGTTGACGCGTTCACGCAGCGCGCCGCCGCGCTGTTGCCAGAGGTCCGCGCGCTCGTCATTGCCGGCCGCGCGCAACATGTCCGCCAGCTGGAGACAGGCCTGATAAAGGCCGCTGTTGTCGCCATGCATGATTCCCATGGGCATGCCGGGCTCGATCCGACGATTGTGGTCGGAAACGCCGTAAGTGAAATCCCACGTATCGATGCTGAACGTGCGCTTTAGCGCGCCGTGTTTGGCGTCCCACCGCGCCGGGTCGGTGAAATCATATTCGAGGGCGCGTTCCAGCGAGGGCAAACGGCGTTTCATGGCAACGTCGTCGCCGGTGGCCTTCCAGATACGGTGAGCCGCTTCAACCATGAGATACTCGATGTCGGCCTCCATCTCCAGACGAATCCAGCAGAGATCCTTGTCGTCTTCACGCAGGAAATACTTGGGCTGCACGAAATCCTGGTGGTCGTGCGCGGCGGGGCCGATGATCTCGTAATAGAATCCTTCCGGATGTTGCAGCGCGATCAACTCGTCCACGTAGGAAGTGAGGTCCCTTTCCCAGAACTGGTAGCCTTTCATCTCGTGGATATGGTCGCGCACCCATGTGGGATTTGCCGCAATCATACGGCCGTCGCGTTTCCAGTAACTCCGGTCGCCGCGAACCTGTGAGCACAACGTCTTGAACAACTCCGAGAACCGGTCCGCCTGCCAGTCGGTGGCCGTCGTAAACTGGACAGAGAACGTGCCCACGGACTCGCCGCCGCGCAATAATCCGAACGTGCGGACGCCTTGCACGCCCACGATACGGAACTGGGCCTCACCGTTTGCCGTGAAGGGCGTCTTGCGAGCCGGACGAGTGAGATCCGCGACCTCATACGAACCTTCTCCGGCATCTCGAAGCGTGCATGTCACTGGAACCAAGGGCTTGGCCGTGTCCGGATACTCGAGAACGCCTTGTTTGCCATCCTTACGCACAAAGCGCAAGGTTTGCACGATTGCATCGGGGGTTTCGGGATAGTCCAACGCAAGCAGCGCCGCGGACTCGTCATCGCTGGCCCGCCGGAGCACTACGTCGTCGTATTGCGTCCGCGCGTCACCCACGCGCAGGCCAATGACGCCAGCCCGGGGCTCGCGGTCGATTGCGGCCAGCGCGGGCAATCCGTTCACCCAGACGCCGAGCCGCTGACCGCGCGCCACGACCTTCAACGTGTACCAAGGGCCAACCTCGAGCGGCACCGGCGCTGTTTGAGCCGCCAGCCGAACCGTTTGAGGCCCGTACCGCACCGCGAGCACCTGATTCTCGAGCTGCTCCAGGTACAACTGCACGGCATTTGCGCCGTTCGTATCCGCGCGAATCAAGACCGGCGCCTCGACCCACGGCCTGGTTTCGACAAACCGAACCTTGGCTTCGAACACGAAGTCTTGGACCGGTTCCTTCAAATCAAGCAGTATCCGGCTGTTGGGCGTCAGTTCCAATGCTTGCCCATCCGGTGCGGCTACCACTGCCGGAACGCCGTCAACCACACGCCAGGGAGGCTGTAGGTCAGACTCAAA
>DAOLNV010000051.1:0-35573 GCA_035416745.1 Candidatus Hydrogenedentota bacterium
CGCGAGGGCGGCCGGACCGTTGGCGCGGGCGTGGTTACCAAGATTGTCAAGTAACGAGTATTAACCAGGATATGGAGCCGTAGTCCGGCAATGGCAGAAACGCAAAAAATCCGAATCAAATTACGGGCATACGATCACCGGTTGCTTGATCAATCGACCGAAGAGATCGTGTCGGCGGCGAAGCGCACGGGCGCTGGCATCAATGGGCCCATCCCGCTGCCGACGGCAATTTCGAAGTACACGGTCAACCGTTCGCCTCACGTGGACAAGAAGTCCCGGGAACAGTTCGAGGTTCGCACGCATAAGCGGCTTTTGGACATTGTGAACCCGACGGCGCAGACGGTTGATGCGTTGATGCGGTTGGATTTGCCGGCTGGGGTGGACGTCGAGATCAAGCAGTAGCGGATGCAGCAGGATGGGCGCCCGGGGTTGTATGGACCCTGACCCCTATGAGGATAGAGAGACCATGGTAAGCGCATTGCTGGGAAAGAAGCTCGGGATGACCCGGATCTTCACCGATGACGGGCACTGGGTTCCCGTAACGGTGTTGCAGGCAGGGCCGGCGACCGTCATGCAAGTAAAGACCAAGGAGCGTGACGGATATGAAGCGGCGCAGCTTGGGTTTGACGATGCCAAGACACGGCTGTTGAACAAGCCCGCGCTCGGCCATCAGGCGAAGGCCGGCGAGTCGGTCAAAAGGCAGCTGCGTGAGGTGGCCATTGCGCCTGGCGGGCAGCTGAAGCAAGGCGACGAGATCCGTGTTGACATCTTCGCTGCAGGCGATCTTGTAGACATTGCCGGTACAACGAAGGGCAAAGGTTTCGCGGGCGTTCACAAGCGTCACCATTTCAAGGGTGGGCCCGCGACGCACGGCTCGAATTTCCACCGGGCTCCGGGTTCTATCGGTCAGAGCGCGGACCCGTCCAAGGTGGTAAAGGGCAAGCGGCTGCCAGGCCGGATGGGCGGCGTACGGTGTACGGTCCAGAACCTGGAAGTCGTGAGAGTGGACCTCGAGAAGAATCTGTTGATAGTTCGCGGCGCTGTTCCCGGCGCGAACGGCGCGTACGTTGAAATCAAGAAGTGTTTGAAAGGAACCAAGTAGCAATGGCAGCGGCGAAAGTATTCGAGGCGGATGGCCGCGAGGCGGGGTCGGTGGACCTCAGCGACGCTGTGTTTGATGTGCCTGCCAACCCGACGCTGATCAAGGATGTGGCGGTTTCGCTGCGAAATGCCCAGCGGCAAGGCAATGCGGAGACGAAGGTTCGCCGGGAAGTGAGTGGCGGAGGCGCGAAGCCCTATCGCCAGAAAGGCACGGGGCATGCGCGCCACGGTAGTAATCGTGAGCCGCAGATGCGCGGTGGCGGCACGGTGTTTGGCCCTCAGAAGCGGAGTTATCGCCAGAAGGTGACGGCCGCGTCTCGAAACAAGGCGCTGTGCTGCGTTCTGAGCGACCGTGTACGCACAAACGCGCTGTGTGTGTTGCGCGAACTCCAGTGCGATGCGCCAAAGACGAAGCCGCTTGTGGAACTGCTTTCGCGGCTGCGTCCGAGTGAGGAGCGCACGCTGCTGGTGACGGCGGAGGCGAGCAGGCCGGTCATGTTGTCGGCGCGCAATATCCCGCGGGTGGCCATTCGGACCGCGGCGGATGTGAATGCCCTGGATGTACTGGAAGCGAAACGCATCGTCCTGGTGTATGACGCCGTGGCGAAGCTTGAGGAGCGCCTGTCATGAGCCGGAACCCGCATGATATCGTCAAGGCGCCGGTGATCACAGAGGAGTCGACGATCCAGAGCGAAACGCGGAATCAATATGCGTTTCGCGTCGATCCCCGGGCCAATAAGGCAGAGATTCGCGACGCCGTCGAGCGTTTGTTCAACGTGAAAGTGTTGTCGGTCAATACGAGTAATTACGCGGGCAAGCGCCGCCGCCGTGGCCTGCAGTACGGCCGGACAGCCCATTGGAAGAAAGCCATCGTGACGTTGCACGAGGGCGATTCCATCGACCTGATTTAGAGGGAGTAAGCAGGCATGCCGTTACGCAGATTCAAACCAGTGACGCCGGGGCGGCGCTATATGAGCGTGTCCGATTTTGCGGACATCACGAAGAAGAAGCCGGAAAAGCCGCTGACGTCGCCGCTTCCGGGCAAAGCGGGCCGGAACGTGCACGGCCATGTGACCATGCGGCGCCGGGGCGGTGGGCACAAGCGCCAGTACCGTGAGATCGATTTTCGCCGTGAGAAAGAGGGCATCGCGGGCAAGGTGGTGGCCATTGAGTACGACCCGAACCGGTCGGCGCGGATCGCTCTCGTGAGCTATGTGGACGGCGAGAAGCGGTACATTTTGTGCCCGTCGGGGCTCGAGGTGGGCATGGTCATAGACAGCGGCCCAGAGGCGGAGCTCCAGGTTGGAAACTGCCTGCCTCTGTCGCGTATGCCGCTCGGGACGACAGTCCACAACGTTGAGATGGCGCCGGGCCGGGGCGGGAAGATCGCGCGGTCGGCGGGTAATGCGTGCCAGTTGATTGCGCGTGAAGGGCGTTATGCCGCGTTGCGGCTGCCCTCGGGCGAGGTGCGCCGGGTATTGTCGGAATGCCGCGCGACGGTTGGCAGCGTAGGCAATGAAGAGCATCAGAACATCAGTATAGGCAAGGCGGGCCGCAGTCGTTGGCTCGGCCACCGGCCGAAGGTGCGCGGCGTCGTGATGAACCCGGTGGACCATCCTCACGGCGGCGGCGAGGGCCGCACGTCGGGTGGGCGGCATCCGGTGACGCCCTGGGGCAAGCCCACCAAAGGGTACAAGACGCGCAAGAAGAGCAAACGGTCGAACATGTACATCATTCGCCGCCGGAAGAAGTAGGACAGCAACGCCGAGGAGACAGTACTGTGCCACGCTCAGTAAAGAAAGGCCCGTTCGTGGATGATCACCTGATGAAGAAGGTGGAAAAGCAGATGGGCACGAAGGATAAGCGGGTAATCCGGACGTGGTCGCGCCGTTCGACCGTTACGCCGGATATGGTCGGGATGACCATCGCCGTTCATAACGGCCAGAAGTTTGTGCCCGTATTCATCACGGAGAATTCGGTAGGCCACAAGCTGGGTGAATTCGCGCCTACCCGGACATTCCGGGCACATTCCGGTACGAAAGAGGGAGGTAAGTGATGGCGGAGGCGATTGCACGCGCCCGGTTCGTCAGGATGGCGCCGCGCAAGATTCGCCTGGTTGCCGACATGATCCGCGGCAAGAAGGTCGAAGAAGCGCGTGATACGTTGGCCTTTACGGTCAAGGGGGCCGCTCCTCTGTTGGCCAAGCTGCTGGATTCGGCCGTGGCCAACGCCGAGAGCAAGGCGGCGGAGAAGCGTCAGCGCGTTGATACGGACGCGATGGTGGTTACGAAGGTTTTGGTGGACGGCGGGCCGTCGATGAAGCGCTTGTATTTCATGCCGCGCGGTCGCGCGGGGCGCGTTCGGAAGCGGATGAGCCATATCGAATTGGTGATAAGCGATTCGTGACAGTGATAGCCTCCGTTGCGGAGGCCGTACGATGAGGAGAGGACCGTGGGTCAGAAAGTACATCCGTTGGGCTTTCGGCTGGGTGTGATACGCACCTGGAGTTCGGTCTGGTATGCAGACAAGGAATATGCGGACCTGCTGCACGAGGACCTGAAGCTGCGCGAGTACATCAAGAAGCGTCTGTACAACACCGGTGTGGCGCGAATCGACATCGAGCGGGCCGGCCGGAAGGCCAAGGTGCATATTCACACGGCCCGGCCTGGCCTGGTTATCGGTCCTCGAGGCACCGAGGTGGACAAGCTGCGTTTCGAGCTGGAGCGGCTTACGGGGCGCGAGCTTCTTATCAACATTCACGAGGTGTTCAGCCCCGAGTTGAGCGGGCAGCTGGTGGCGGAAGCGGTGGCTTCGCAGCTCGAACGCCGCGTGTCTTTCCGCCGCGCGATGAAGAAGACGATTCAAAGCACCATGCGGCTGGGCGCTCAAGGCATTCGGTTGCGTGTTTCGGGCCGTCTTAACGGGGCCGAAATCGCCCGTTCCGAAGAGACGCGCGCGGGCAGTGTGCCGCTTCACACCTTGCGCGCCAATGTGGATTATGGTTTTGCGACGAGTTACACGACGTACGGAACGATCGGCGTCAAGTGTTGGCTCTACCACGGCGACGTGGAGCGCGGTGAACGGGTGTCCGGATTGCCGGAAGCGCGGCCGATGACGGGCCGCCGTGAAGGACGCGGGCGCGGCGGCGCGGAGAAGGGTCAGCGCCGGTAGGCCCTAACGGAAGACAGTTCCAGGAGAATACGAGCGATGTTGATGCCGAAACGAGTCAAGCACCGCAAAGTGCAGCGGGGCCGCCGGTGCGGGGCCTCGAAGGGCAGTACAAAGGTGGACTTCGGCGAATACGGTTTGAAAGCGGTACAGGACGGATGGGTGACCGCGCGGCAGATCGAGGCGGCCCGTATTGCGTTGACGCGCGCGGTTCGCCGCGGCGGCAAGATATGGATACGCGTTTTCCCCGACAAGCCCGTTACGAAGAAGCCGGCCGAGGTGCGCATGGGTAAAGGAAAAGGCGCCCCCGAGGAATGGGTGGCGGTTGTGAAACCGGGCCGGGTTATGTTCGAGCTGGAGGGCATTCCGGAACCGCTGGCACGGGAAGCTGTACGGTTGGCAGGCCGCAAACTTCCCATTCAAACGAAGTTTGTGGCGCGGGCGTAAAGGCGCGTGGCGCGCCTCCGCATGGAGAAATACGGTGAAGGCATCTGAAATTCGTGAACTGACGGATGAGGAGTTGCGGCATCGGCTGCGCGAGCGCACGGACGCTCTGTGGGCATTTCGTATGCAGCAGGTCACGGGTGCGGTGGACAACGTGCGCGGCGCCCGGAATGCGCGGCGGGATATCGCCCGGCTTAAGACCATCATCCGCGAACGGGAGCTTGCGAAGGCAAAGCAGGCAAAAGAGGCTAAATGACCATGGCGGAACGGGGTCAGACAAAGATACGCGTGGGCGTGGTAACAAGCAACGCGATGGACAAGACGGTGACGGTGGCTGTGGAGCGCACTGTGCCGCATGCCCTGTACAAGAAAGCGGTCAAGCGCACGAAGAAATTCAAGGCGCATGACAAGGACAACTCCTGTCACGTGGGCGACGTGGTCCGCATTGCGGAAACGCGCCCGTTGAGCAAGACCAAGCGTTGGCGCGTGACGGAAATCGTGCGCCGCGCCGACTGAGCGGTAATTGAGGAAGCGTCGTCATGATACAGATTTACACTAACCTGGACGTTGCGGATAACACCGGTGCGCGGCGCATTCGGTGCATGCAGGTGATGGGCGGCACCCGGCGCCGGTACGCCCATTTGGGCGACATTATCACGGCCACGGTCAAAGAAGCGCTGCCGAATTCCAACGTGAAGAAGGGCGATGTGGTCAAAGCGGTGGTGGTTCGCACCAGGCAAGACACGCAACGGCCGGACGGGACGGTGATCCGTTTCGATTCGAACGCGGCGGTATTGATCAACCCGAACAAGGAGCCCCAGGGGACGCGCATCTTCGGTCCCGTGCCGCGCGAGCTTCGCGAAAAGGGGTTTATGCGCATTGTGTCGCTGGCGCCGGAAGTCGTGTGAGGATGGTCCTGCGGACAGCGGGCCGGTTAACGGTTTGAGGAAGACGGGCAATGTACATTCATAAAGGCGATACGGTGGTTGTGATCACTGGCAGCTATAAAGGCAGCCGGGGGCGCGTGTTGCGCGTGTTTCCGAAGCGCAACCGCGTTACGGTCGAGGGTGTGAACCTGATCAAGCGTCATACCCGGCCTTCGCACCGGAATCAGCAGGGCGGCATTGTGGAGCGCGAGGCGCCGATTGACATCTCGAACGTGCTTCCGTGGTGCGAGTCGGCGGGACGCCCGTCGCGCGTGGGCATCAAGCATCTCGAAGACGGCTCGCGCGTGCGGTATTACAAGGTGAACGGTGAGACGTTAAACGACTAGCTGGTGCGATCCGCACGTATGAGGCGGACGCTCCGGCGGATGGAGAACAGCCGTGGCGGCTAGATTGAGAGAATATTATCGCGAGACGGTTCGCGGCGCGTTGATGCAGGAACTTGGCCGTAAGAACGTGATGAACGTGCCGAAGCTGGAGAAGATCGTCGTGAACGTCGGAGTGGGCGATTCACAGACGGAACCGCGGTATTTGGAGGAGGCGATGGATTGGCTCGCGCTCATCACGGGCCAGAAGGGCAGTATCCGTACAGCCCGGCGCTCCATCGCGGGCTTCAAGGTGCGCGAGGGCGCGAAGATCGCCTGCACGGTGACGCTTCGGGGCAACCGCATGTATGAGTTCCTGGACCGGCTGTTGAACATCGCGATTCCCCGTATCCGCGACTTTCGCGGGCTTTCGCCGAAGAGTTTTGACAAGCAGGGCAATTACACGCTGGGTTTGCGGGAGCAGACGATTTTCCCGGAACTCGACGTTGACAGCATCAGCCGCGTGCGCGGCATGAACATAACGTTTGTGATTAGCAATTCGAATAGCGCCGACGACAGCCACGCTTTGTTGCGGAAATTCGGGATGCCCTTCCGCGGCTGAAGCCGGGTGGACTGTGCGATGAAACGGTAAAGGATCAAGGAGGTAACCGTGGCCAAGAAATCAATGATCGCCAAGGCCAAACGCGCGCCGAAATTCAAGGTGCGGGCCTATCACCGGTGCCGCGTGTGCGGGCGTCCGCGAAGCTATATGCGCAAATTTGCGTTGTGCCGCATTTGTTTCCGCAATTTGGCGTTGGAAGGTCAACTGCCCGGCGTGACCAAGTCGAGCTGGTAAGGGAGAGAGACGAAACCATGTCGATGAACGATCCGATTGCCGACCTGTTGACGCGTATTCGCAATGCCTTGGGCGCAAAGCACGACGTGGTCGATATTCCCGCGTCCGCTCTCAAAGAGCAGATCTGTGAGGTATTGAAGCGGGAGGGATACATCGAGGACTTCAACAGGGTAGATGATGGTCTTCAGGGCATTTTGCATGTTACGCTGCGTTATTTGCCCAGCGGAGAGCCTGTCTTGAAGGGTCTTCGCCGGGTGAGCAAGCCGAGTCTTCGCGTGCGCGCCCGCTGCAACGAGATCAAACCCGTGCGCAGCGGCCTGGGCATCACAATCCTGACGACGTCTTCGGGCGTGATGACCAGCAAGCAGGCGCGCGAGGCACGCGTAGGTGGCGAGGTACTGTGCGAGGTCTGGTAGCGAGGGCCCGCGGAACAGTAGAACGAGCATAAACCGGCGAAAGGGCCGGAGACGAAAGGAACGAGAGTCGTGTCACGAGTAGGGAAACTGCCCGTTGCGATCCCGGACGGGGTGAAGGTGGAGGTGTCCGCCAGGCGCATCCATGTCGCGGGCCCGAAAGGAACGCTGGAGCACTTTATTCATCCGGACGTGAGCGTGGCGCTCGAGAACAACCAGATCGTGGTATCCCGGTCGAGCGACAATCCGGAAGTTCGTTCGCTTCACGGCCTGACGCGGGCGCTTATTTACAATCTTGTGGTTGGCGTCACGCAGGGTTACCAGCGGGTGCTTCAGATCGAGGGCGTGGGGTATCGCGCCTCCATGCAGGGCAAGAGCCTGAACCTGGCAGTGGGGCACAGCCACCCCGTAGTGGTAGAGCCTCCGGCGGGCATTGCCTTCGAGGTGGAAGGCACGCAGACGATCAAGGTGAGTGGTATCGATAAGCAATTGGTCGGGCAGGTCGCGGCGAACATTCGCGCGTGGCGGAAGCCCGAGCCGTACCAGGGCAAAGGGATTCGCTACCGCGATGAGCGCATCCGCCGTAAGGTCGGCAAGGCGGGTGCCGGCTGATTGGCCGCACCTGGGAGCAAGGAATCATGGCGAAGACAAGAGAGAAGATGCGTTTGCGGGAGCGCCGCAGGTTGCGCGTGCGCCAGCGTGTCAATGGAACCGCCGAGCAGCCGCGGCTGTGCGTGTTTCGTTCCACCAAACACATATACGCCCAGATTATTGATGACAGTGCCGGCAGGACGCTGGCGTCGGCCTCTTCCGTGTCGGCCAAGGTGCCGGGCGGCAACATCGAGGGAGCAAAGGCCGTGGGCAAGGCGATTGCCGAGAAAGCCAAAGCCGCTTCGATCACCAGAGTGTGTTTTGACCGGGGAGGCAATCTGTTTCACGGCCGCGTAAAGGCGCTTGCCGATGCGGCCCGGGAAGCGGGACTTGAATTTTAGGAGAAAAGGACTTGAGCACCGTGCACGAAAAACGAGACTCCAGAGCGGACCGGTCTTCTCGCGACGAGGGGGAGCAGAATTTCATCGAGCAGGTCGTCAAGATCTACCGTGTCGCGAAGGTGGTGAAAGGCGGACGCCGTTTCAAGTTCAGCGCGATCGTCGTCGTGGGCGACGGCGAGGGGCACGTGGGCGCGGCGCTGGGGAAGGCGACGGAAGTGCCCGAAGCCATCCGTAAAGCCATCGAAAAGGCGAAGCGCGAGATGGTGTCGGTGCCGATCGTGAGCACGACGATCCCCCACGAAGTGATAGGCAGGTCTGGCGCGGCGGAGGTCTTGATGAAGCCGGCCTCGCTCGGCACGGGCGTAATCGCCGGCGGACCGGTGCGCGCGGTCGTTGAAGCCGCGGGGTACCGTAACATCTTGACCAAGTCGCTGGGGTCGAATAATGCCACGAATGTGGTTTGGGCGACCTTGGACGGTTTGCGGCAACTGGAAACGATCGAGACGGTCGGGAAACGGCGCGGTCTCGACGTGACAGATATCCTGTAAGAGTTGAGTAAGGGCACGGCGCGGCCGACCGCCGCGCAAGGAATTCGCAGCCAGGGATGAACGAAAATGGATCTTAGTACGCTGACACAGACGCCCGGCGCAAGAAAGAAGCGCAAGCGAGTCGGGCGGGGCCCGAGTTCGGGCCACGGGAAGACGTCGGGCAAGGGCCATAAAGGGCAGAATGCGCGCTCGGGGTCGTCTCGTCCCCGGGGATTTGAGGGCGGCCAGATGCCGATCAACCGGCGTTTGCCGAAGCGCGGTTTTTATCATGAAGATCGCTTCGCGATGGCGGTAGTGAACGTGGCTGCGCTCGAGAAGTTCTTCGAAGCGGGCGCGGAAGTTACGCCTGCTGCGCTGGTCAAGGCCGGTTTGGTGCGCGCGTCGAGAGGCGGCGTCAAGGTTTTGGGCGACGGCGAACTTACGAAGAAACTCAGCGTGAAGGTTAATGCGGTGAGCGAGTCGGCCCGCGAGAAGATCGAGGCGGCGGGCGGCAGTGTGGAATTGTACGCAGTGCCCGATAGCCGCGCGAACACTCGCCGCGGCGCCGGCCGCAAGACCAACGCGTCAACGGAGGGTTAATAAGTGTCTCAGCCCGTAGAAGCCTTCCGGAATGCGCTCAAGATTCCCGAGCTGAAGAGCCGCATTATCTTCACGCTCATCATGCTTGCCGTGTACCGATTGGGAGCACACGTGCCGACGCCGGGCGTGGACGGCGGCGCGTTGAGCAAAGCGATGGGTTCGGGCGGTCTCTTGAGTTTTTACGACATGTTTTCGGGCGGCGCGTTCAGCAATGCGACCGTGTTTGCACTGGGGATCATGCCGTATATCAGCGCTTCGATCATCATCCAGCTGCTGACGGCGGTGTGGGCGCCGTTGGAGCGCTTGGCCAAAGAGGGCGCTGAAGGGCAGAAGAAGATTACCGAGTACACGCGGTATGGCACGGTCGGGCTGTGCGTGGTGCAATCGATTTTTGTGGCGGCGTATCTGGTGAAACTGAACAGCCCCGGGCTTACAATCGTGCCGAACCCGAGCCTCTTTTTCTACGTGCTGTGCATCGTTTCGTTTACCACGGGCACGGCGTTCATCATGTGGCTGGGTGAGCAGATCAGCGAACATGGGGTGGGCAACGGGATTTCGCTCATCATTTTCGTGAGTATTGTTTCGCGCATGCCCACGGCGGTGTACAGCCTGTATCTCCAGCTGAAGAATGACGATTTGACGATGTTTGAAGGCCTTATGCTGATCGCGGTGATGGTGCTGGTCGTCGCGGGCGTGATATTGGTGACGACGGGCCAGCGGCGCATCCCGGTGCAGTACCCGCGCCAGGTCAAGGGCCGCCGCGTGACGTCGGGCGGCCGCAATTATCTGCCCCTGCGGGTGAACCAGGCGGGCGTGATCCCGATCATCTTCGCCAGCTCGATTCTGATGCTCCCGAGCATGGTGGCGAGCGCGGTGAAATCGCCGGCGGTCGAGGCGTTTTTCAGCACGTGGTTTACGTACGACGGCCTGCTGTACAATCTCATTTACGCGGGGTTGATCATCTTCTTCTGCTTCTTCTATACGGCGATCACGTTTAACCCCGTCGAGATAGCGGAGAATCTGAAGAAATACGGCGGAGTCGTGATGGGTGTCCGTCCGGGCAAGGCGACGGCCGAGTATTTGAACCGGGTGATGACGCGCATCACCCTGGTGGGCGCTTTCTTCCTTGCGGGTGTTGCGTTGCTGCCCAAATTCGTAAACAGCGGCTTGAACGTTCAGGATTTTACCGTTTCGCAGTTTTTTGGCGGCACCAGCCTGCTGATCCTGGTGGGTGTCGCGTTGGATACGGTGCGCCAGGTGGAACAGCACCTGATTATGCGCAACTACGACGGGTTCATGAAGAGTGGACGGAAAACGCCGGGCCGGCGGTAATGCGCTGGCGGGCGGACTGGAACGGTACGCATGGGACTTCGCATCGTAATGTTAGGGGCTCCGGGCGTGGGCAAAGGGACGCAGGCGGTCCGTATTGCCCAGCGCTTGGCGGCGCCTCACATTTCGACCGGCGACATTTTTCGTGCGCACTTGAGAGAGGGTACCGACTTGGGCAAGCACGTTCAGCGGTATCTTGTTGCTGGACAGTTAGTGCCCGATGAGTTAACGTGCACCATCGTGGCAGACCGGCTTCAGGCGGAAGATTGCCGCAGCGGGTATGTGCTGGACGGGTTTCCCCGGTCAGTGCCTCAGGCCGAGGCTTTGACCAAGATGCTGGACGAGCGCGGCGACCGTCTTGACATGGCAATCAATATTGAGGTGCCCGACGAGGAGATCGTCGAGCGCTTGGCGGCACGGAGGTTTTGCCCCAAGTGCGGAAAGATCTTCAACCTGAAGTCCAGTCCCTCGGCGAATGGCGGCCGGTGCGACGCGCCCGGTTGCGACGGAAAGCTGGAACAACGTTCCGATGATGAGGAACAGACCATCCGTGAACGGTTGCGTGTGTATCACGAAACGACGGAGCCGATCATCGGGTACTATGCCAGCCAGGAGATTCTGCGTACGGTTCCTGCCTCGGAGGCCGGTCCGGACGCTGTTTTTGCGAAAGTTGAACAACTGATTGAGACTGCGGGAGCCGCGTAGCCGGTGATTGCGATTCGTGATGAACGCGAAATCGGGATTCTGCGCGCCGCGAATGGCATTGTCTCGGATACGCTGGTCGCCTTGGCCGAGAACGTCAGGCCCGGGGTAACGACGCGGGAACTGGATAGGCTCGCGGAAGAGCGCATTCGGGCCGCGGGAGCGGCGCCTTCGTTTCTGGGCTACCGCGGTTACCCGAACAGCACGTGCATCTCGGTCGAGGACGTGATCGTTCATGGGATTCCGGGTGACCGCGTGCTGCGCGAAGGGCAGATTGTCAGCATAGACGTGGGCGCCTATTACCGGGGGTACCACGGAGACGCTGCCCTGACGGTGGCGTGCGGTTCGGTGGACGAGCTGCGCCAGCGGCTGATGGATGCGACGGACCGGGCGTTGTCGGCAGGTATTCTGGCCGCCCGGGCAGGCAATTACCTGGTGGATGTGTCACGGGCTGTTCAGCAGGTTTGCGAGCGTGCGGGCTTTAGCGTGGTCCGTGATTTTGTTGGCCACGGAATCGGACGCGAGATGCACGAGGAGCCGCAGGTGCCCAATTTTGACACCGGGTCGCGCGGGCCTCTTTTGCGCGCCGGCATGGTGTTGGCCATCGAACCGATGGTCAACGCCGGCAAGCCAGGCGTCAAGGTATTGCGCGACGGCTGGACGGCGGTGACGGTGGATGGGATGCCCAGTGCGCATTTTGAACATAGTATTGTGGTGCGCGACGGGGCCCCGGAGATTTTGTCGGCGACACCGCGCCTGATTTGGGGTCAGCGGTGAGGGAGCATATCCCGTACCGTCATGTCGGACGACGCAGGAAAAGGGGTGGCCGGAACGGTCACGGAAGCGCTGCCGAGCGGCGTGTTCCGGGTTGAACTGGACACCAAGCAGGTTGTGCTGGCCCATATAGCTGGCAAGGACAGTATGCGCTTCGTGCGGGTGCTGCCCGGCGACAGGGTGAAAGTCGTGCTTTCGCCTTACGACCATGGCCGGGGGCGGATCGTCGAGCGCTTTCGATAGGTGCGATGCCCGGAAGGGGCAGCGCATGACTCCTAAAGGGAGACGGCGAATGAAGGTTCGTAGTTCAGTAAAGAAGATTTGTGAGAAGTGCAAGATTATCCGGCGTCATGGCCGGGTGCGGGTCATTTGTGAAAATCCGCGCCACAAACAGCGTCAGGGATAACGGTAACCCACCGGACAAGGAGAAGGGGTAACATGGCACGAGTAGTCGGCGTCGATTTGCCGCGCGAAAAACGCGTCGAGGCAGGACTCACCTATATATACGGCATCGGACCCACGCGGTCCAAGAAGATCCTGGCCGAAACGAACATCAACCCCGACACGCGGGTGCGGGACTTGACGGACGACGAGGCCAGCCGCCTTTCGACGGCTATCCAGGCCAAGTACAAGGTCGAGGGCGACTTGCGTCGCGAGGTGTCCGCGAATATCAAGCGGTTGATGGATATTAATTCCTATCGAGGTATCCGGCACAAGCGCGGTTTGCCGGTGCGGGGGCAGCGCACGCATACCAATGCCCGCACGCGCAAGGGCAAGAAGGGCGCCGCCATTAAGAAGAAATAATGAAGGAGGACGCGTCAGGTGGCCACTGATAAACGGAAGAGCAAGGGTAAGAAGCGGCGTACCACGTTGAATGTGACGTCGGGTATGGCGCACATTCAGGCGACATTCAACAATACCATCGTTTCCATCACGGACAATCAGGGGAACGTGGTTTCCTGGTCCAGCGCGGGTCAGGTTGGTTTCTCGGGGTCGCGCAAGAGCACGTCGTTTGCGGCGCAGGTGGCCGCGGAAGCCGCCGCCCGCGGGGCGCTCGAGGCGGGCCTCCGGGAGGTCCGTGTGCAGGTGAACGGTCCGGGCGCGGGGCGGGAATCCGCCATTCGCGCGATTCAGGCCGCGGGGTTGAATATCACGCTTATTCGGGATGTGACCCCCATCCCGCACAACGGCTGTCGGCCCCCGAAGCGCCGGCGTGTGTAGGGCGCATCCGGAATGCCGGGTGCATTGCCTGGAATACGGAAGTAACTGCAGGAAACTGACCTCATTGCCGGGAGGCGAAAGCGCATGATTGCAAAAGACTTTGTTACACCAAAGTTCGTGAAGGCTGAAGAAGGCGCGTCGAAGCACTATGCGCGTTTTAACGTGGAGCCGTTCGAGCGGGGCTATGGCACGACGGTGGGGAATTCCCTGCGCCGCGTGTTACTGGCTTCGTTGGAAGGCTCCGCGGTGACCGCGATCCGCATTGAGGGGATCCATCACGAATTCTCGGCCATTCCGGGCGTCACCGAAGACGCGACGGACGTGGTCTTGAACTTCAAGAAGTGCCATTTGCGCCTGAACCGGGAAGAGCCCATCATTTTCTCGTTCAAACACAAGGGCAGCGGCGTTGTTACGGCCGCCGAGGTGTTCCAGAAACACGATGTCGAGGTATTCAACCCGGACCTGGTGGTTTTCACGTCCACGTCGGATTCGACCGAGGTCGAAATGGAGATCAAGGTGGCCCGCGGGCGCGGGTATGTGACAGCCGAGAATTTTGAACTTGAACATGCGCCTCTGGGCACCATTTATCTGGATGCCAATTTCTCGCCGGTCACGCGTGTCAACTTCCTGGTGGAAGACGCGCGCGTCGGCCAGCGCACGGACTACGACCGGCTGATCCTCGAGATTTGGACGAATGGGTCTATCACGCCCGAGAAGGCGTTGGAAGAAGCGTCGAACCTGCTCATCGAGCATCTCAAGATCTTCGTGCAGCAGCCGCAGGAGGAAGTGCACGAAACGGGGGCGGCCGGAGCGGAAGATCCCGAGTTGGCGCGCAAACTGGGGCGTCCTGTCGAGGAACTCGAGCTGAGCGTGCGCGCGGCCAATTGTCTGAAGGCTGCTGGCATCCGGACGATCGGCGATCTGGTGAAGCGCACGGAAGCCGAGATGCTTCGTTTCCACAACTTCGGCAAGAAATCGCTGGATGAAATACGCGGCATCCTTGATTCGATGGATTTGCAATTGGGGATGGGAAGCGAAGAAGATAGTGAAGCGGATAAAGGAAGCAGGCAGACGAGCAAAACTACCTGACGGGGCGCCGTTTCAGGTACAATCGGGAATCGGCGGGAGCGCGGAGCGCCCCAAGGAACATTTCAAGAGGAATAGGAATCGTAATCATGAGGCATCGTAAAGCAGGTAGACGGCTCAGTCGCAGCATGTCGCACCGCAAAGCTACCGTAAAGAATATGGCCGTGGCCCTCTTTACTCACAACGCGATTGAAACCACGCTGGCGAAGTCCAAGGAACTGCGCGGTTTTGCCGAGCCGTTGATCACCATGGCCAAGAAGGATACCGTTTACAACCGGCGTCGCGCTTTCGCGGCGCTGCGCGACAAGGGGGCGGTCAGCCGCTTGTTCAATGAGATTGGGCCGGCGTTCGCGGAACGTCCGGGTGGCTACACCCGCATCCTGCGCTTGGGGAACCGTCTTGGCGATGCCTCTTCCATGGCGCGCATCGAACTGGTTGGCCTCGGTGAGTACGAGGAGGAAGAATAAGCGCGTCGGTGGTCTTTCTACGCACAGGAGCCGGTTCGAATGACCGCTCCTGTGCGTTTTGCTTGTTGGAGAGGGGGAAGGGGCAACCTCGAGCGAAGTTCGCCCCACCCTCGGGCCTTGGTATAATCGCGCCGTATGGCTAAGCAATGGAAATCCCTGGGCGATATCTCGGAGCGAGACCTGACGCCCATGCTGCGTCAGTATCTGGACGCCAAGGCCGAAACGGGCGACTCCCTTTTGTTCTTCCGGATGGGCGACTTCTACGAGCTTTTCTTCGAGGACGCCATCGAGGCGTCGGAACTGCTCGGGTTGACCCTTACCTCGCGCGACGGGGCGGAGAAAGACGTCCGCGTTCCCATGGCCGGGGTGCCGGTTCGCGCCGTTGACGGCTATCTTGCCCGGGCCATCCAGGCGGGCCGCACGGTCACGATCTGCGACCAGATTGAAGATCCGCGGCAAGCCAAAGGGGTGGTGAAACGGGCGGTGACGCGTACCGTCACGCCGGGCACGGTTCTCGAACCCGAACTCCTCGATGCCGCGTCCAACAATTACCTCGGAGCTGTCGTGTTCGGGGGGACCGCCGCGGGGTTGGCGCTGGCCGACGTGTCCACGGGCGAACTCCTTGTGGCGCAGTTGGACGACGCTCCCGCGAAATCGCTCGCAGACGAATTCATGCGTATGGCGCCGGTCGAGGTGCTCTTCCCGGAAGGCGACGAGCATGCGCTGCTGGGGGAATTGCGGGCCCGATTCGACCAGGTGCGGTTCACGAAATGTCCCCGAGACGATTTTGACGCGAAGTATGCGCGTGAACTACTCCTCGACCAGTTTGGTTTGAGCACGTTGAAAGGGCTGGAACTCGAGGATGCGCCCGAGGCCACGGCATGCGCCGGCGCGATTTTGTCCTACCTTCGGGCAACGCAGCGCGACGCCGTTCCGCACATGCGTCTACCCCGCCGGTACAGCCCCTCGAGCTTTGTCGTGATGGACGGCAATACCCAGCGCAACCTCGAGTTGGTCGAGTCGCTGCGCGACAAATCGCGCCGGGGAACCCTTATCGCCACGCTGGATTGCACGCGGACAAGCATGGGCGGCCGCAAGCTGCGCCATTGGATACTCCATCCCCTGCTGGATGCCGAGCCCATTCGCGCGCGGCTCGACGCGGTCGAGGCGCTGTTCAATGACACGGCGCTCCGGCTGCGGCTTGGGGAGACGCTGAAGGGAGTGGCCGATCTCGAGCGGCTTCTGGGAAGGCTGACCTCGCGCAGCGGCAACGCGCGGGACGTGAAAGCCCTGGGCGAATCGCTGGCCCGGCTCCCGGATATTCGGGGCGCCATAGCCGATTGTGAAATGCCGTTGCTCCGGGAGATTCATGGCGGAATTGACGAATTGCGCGATGTGGCGCAGGCGATCGCCGGCGCGATCGTTGACGAGCCCCCCTTGGCGCTCAATGAAGGCCGGCTCATCAAAGATGGGCATAATGCCGAACTCGATCGCATCCGGGAGCTCGTGCGCGGCGGGCGCGACTGGATCGCGGGCCTCCAGCGGCAGGAGATCGAGCGCACTGGGATCCCGAACCTTAAGGTAGGGTACAACAAGGTATTCGGCTATTACATCGAGGTTTCGCATGCGAATACCGCCAAGGTCCCCGAGACCTATCAGCGCAAACAGACGCTGGTCAACGCCGAGCGCTACATCACCCCCGAGCTGAAGTCGCGTGAAGAGGAAATTGTCAATGCCCAGGAACGCATGAATGAGCTCGAGTACGAGCTGTTCTGCGGTTTGCGCGACGATGTCTGCCGCCAGGCGGGCCGGATCCAGGCGACAGCGGATGCCGTAGCGACTCTGGACGCGTTGTTGTCGCTGGCGGATACGGCTGTGGCGAAGAATTACTGCAAACCCGTGATTGACGATTCGGACCGCATCGTGGTGCGGGATGGCCGGCATCCCGTGGTCGAGGACCTCATGCCGCAGGGGAAGTTCGTGCCCAACGACACGCTGTTGGATCCCGCGGAGGCGTTTCTCCAGATCGTGACGGGGCCCAACATGGCGGGGAAATCGACCTACCTCCGGCAGGTGGCCCTCATAACGCTCATGGCGCAGATGGGCAGCTTTGTGCCCGCCGCGGAAGCGCATATCGGCGTCGTGGACCGCATCTTCACGCGCGTGGGCGCCAGCGACAACCTGGTACGCGGCGAAAGCACGTTCATGGTCGAGATGATCGAAAGCGCGGCGATACTGAATTCAGCGACCCCGCGCAGCTTCATTGTTCTGGACGAAATCGGTCGTGGCACGAGCACCTTTGACGGCATCAGCATTGCGTGGTCCGTGGCCGAATATATCCACGGCAAGATCCGCGCGAAAACGCTGTTCGCCACGCACTATCACGAACTCACGGAACTCGCTTCCAAGCTGGACCGCATCAAGAACCTGAACGTTGCCGTGCGCGAATGGTCGGGCAAAGTGATTTTCCTGTACCGCATTGTCGAAGGCGGCGCCGACCACAGCTACGGCATCCAGGTTGCGAAACTGGCTGGCCTTCCCAAGACCGTTATTGATCGCGCGCACGAAATCCTGGCCGCCCTCGAATCCGGCAGCACCGCCAACATCGGTTTGCCGCAGCAGTTGCAGCTCTTTGCCCCCGTGTGCGCCGCGCCGAAACCGAGCGAAGTCGAGCAGGAACTCCGGCGGGTCAATCCCGACGAACTCAGCCCCCGCGAAGCCCAGGAACTGCTCTATCACTTAAAGAACCTGGCCGACCGCAGCGCCAAAGAATAACCGTTGGCAGCTCATGCGGGGGCCAATAGCGGGTTGGCGGGCTGCAACCCGAGTCGGCGGTCTCCAGAAGCGCCTCGAAGTCGAATCAGGACACGACAGGGATGTTGTACAACTGACAAAAGGCGCGAACGGAACGCCCGTGATCGCCGCAGAAGATGACTTGGTGCATGCCCTTGACATCGCATACGTCGGCCACTTCGTTAATGGTCATTGCGATGTTGGTGCGGCATCCGCCCGCCGGCGGCATGGCGGGACAATCCACCACGTCTCCGGTGTAAAGCAACACCTCCGGCTTCTCGCCCGTCAGGTACTGTAGAAGAGTGACTTTCTGACCTTTCTCGAACAATACCCGCGGCACGCATCCCCACCCGGCTTCAGCGTGACTGCGGAGGATGTATGGGCGCTGCGGGCTGTTGGGTCCGAGCATTCTCGACGGGCAGGTGCAATGCGCGCCGAAGTACAGATTGCGCGCAGTATCCATCGCGGCGTTCTGCTGGAACCCCGGAAGGCCGAACAGAGATTGGACCAGCATGAGGGACAACGTTGCGTTGATGTCGGACTGGCATCCGGCGGGGATGCCTTCGTCGCGCAGGCTCATGAACGCCATGCAGGGCGGCACATGCTTACGCGGGTGCCGCAGCCCCGGCAGGCAATCCATCATCATCGCGTCGGCCCCCTCGGCCTCGATGACGCGTTTCAGAGCGAAGTAGCACCGCGCCGCATCGCGGATATCGTTCTGGCTGGGTTCGACGATCTCTTTTGCGTGTCTGCGGTAACTATCGGCGAGCCGTTTGACCTCGGGCGTGAGTTCCGTGCTCGCATACTCCGAATAAAACCGTTCGTGGGGAATGGTGCGGATGCGCGTTTTCAAGTGCGGCTCGAGGGCTTCGCTCGTATCTTCGCCCCGGATGTCAATCAACAAGCTGTCTCGCATCGCCCGTGCCGCCCGCACCATGCGCATCCCGTCTTTGACCGCATCGAAATCGTCCGAGGAGCTGATCATATACACGCCCGGTTTGCGGTGCATCGGCCGAATGTGGTCCACAAGCAGAACACCCACCGTCGCCACTGCGATCGAGGGTACCCCCGTTTCGTCGATGATGCGCGTCACGTGCCTCCAATGGCTCTTCTTGAACGCGGTCAGGAGCAGGCCGTCGGGCGGCTCTTGTTTGACGTTCGCGATGAACGCGGAAACGCTCGCTTCCTCGTCAAGCGGAACCGCATCGATGTCCACGCGCATGCCCAGTTCGCGGGCGATGGACTCGACCTGCTGCGTGTGGGTGCGTTGCCGCCCCTCGGCATCGAATGAAGCGCCTGGCCAGCTGTAGTACCCTTCCTGGCGGAGCTTCTCGGTCGGGGGATAGAGGAACGCGGCCCGGATGCGCGCTTCACCCTTCTGGCGCGGTTGGACGGGCGCGCCGCCGGTCTGCTGTGCGGCAGCCAGTTTCGCCCCGAGCGTGGCGCCCGCCGTTGCGGTTCCCACGGCCTGCAGGAACGTGCGCCGCGAGAGATCGACATGGTATCCCGAACAGCATTCGTGCATGATTACCGCCCCTCCTCGTGATGCCTGTGTTTCAGTAAACCCATGCTTTGCAACCCCGGATTTACTATAGTCCCGCCGCTTCGAAGCGTCAAGAACCCGAATCTCCCGGAGCGCCGGGTAAGCGCCGCCCAAACGAGCTACGGTGCCATGCGATTCGCGGGTCCCGACCGGTCGGGATTCTTCGGCGCCAACGCCGCGAGACGTGCGCACAGGCTAGGGTTTTCCCCTCTTGCGCGCGAATGGTGCGAGACGTGCGCACAGGCTAGGGCTTTCCCCTCTTGCGCGCGAGGGGCGGCGGCACGGGATCTCCGGAGCGCCGAAGGCGTGAAACGTGCATGCAGGTTACGGTTTTCTCGTCTTCAGCGCCGAAGGCGCGTCACATACCAGCCTGGCCTGAAGGGCCAGGGTCAGGGTTCAAAACGAGAAAGAGGGCTGAAGGCCCGAAACATATTGGGGATTGAACGGCCGCGCGACGTGACGTGCCGGGCCTTCAGCCCGGTGTCTTTTTTGGGGGGGCGGTTTCCTTGGCCTTCAGCCAAGGCTGGTATGTGACGCGCCTTCGGCGCTCAAGAGGAGACAACGGTATCGCAGGGGGTATATTTCACGCCGTTGGCATTGACGAGGAGACAGCGGCATCGTAGAGGGTATATTCCGCGCCGTTGGCGTTGACGAGGAGACAGCGGTATCGTAGGGGGTATGTTTCGCGCCGTTGGCGCTGAACCGGGACACGTGCGCGGTGGTCTCATTTGACTGATGGGTGTGTCGAAATCAAACCCGCTACCCCAAATGCCAACGTGTTTGCATTGACGAGTCCGCGCAATGTAGTTCTCATGGAGCGGCGTTTTGCAGGATTACACCGAAGCGGTGCCGTTTGACGGCCTTGGGCACGGCGGCCGTAAGGTCCATTTGCGCGCAGTAAGAGATGTCGGCTTCGAGGCCCACGCGGCGCAGTTTTTCGGCGTGAGGCGCGCTTTGAAACAGGGCCTCGAGCCCTTCAGCCTCGATACGTTTCCGCCAGGCATCGAACGCGGCGGCGCCCTGGCCAATTGCATGTCCTGAACGCATCGCGACCGCCGCAGCCGCGGTCCAGTCCTCCTGCGCGTTGAAGAAGGGGTCGGACACCAGTCCGGCGGGAATGAGCACGACGTCTTTTTCATGGCTTGCGGCGGCGCGGACGACGGCAGCGGCGTTCACGGTCGAGCCCATATACGCGGCCTCGGCGCCCCAGCAGTCCAGCAGCCGGCCCGCGCCAGTTGTGGTGGTGAAGATGACCCGGCGGCCGCGCGCCGCCTCGACCGTTCGCGGACTGTTCCCGAAGTCGAACCCTTCCGGCGGCAGCCCGCCGCGCTCACCGTAGAGAAGGGCGCCGCTGAAACCGGGGCGTGCGGCGTGGGCGTCGGATACTTCGCGGACGGCCAGGATCTCCGTGGCTCCGGCGTCGAACAACATCGCGGCGGTGGCGCTGGCGCGGAGGGCATCGACCACGACGGCCACAAGGCCGCGCTCCCGGGCATAGGCGCACCCCGCGGCGCCTTCGATGATATGCCACCGGATATGCGGCACAGGCGGCATTGCTAACCTTCCTTCCGGTAGGTGAGGAGTGCGGCCCCAGGTGCGGCGGGGATCGATACAGGAGCGCCGCCGGACATGAGTTCCGCGCCGGTGAGTGTGACGGTTGCGGCCGTGTCGCGGTCAATGAGGCGATAGCGGTCGTTCGGGTCGAGTCCGTGGAGCGGATAGGTCTGAGTCTCGTCTTTGCACTCCGGTCTGCGGAATGCCTGAAGCATCCCTTCGCCAATGTCGGGCCGGTCGAATTGCCAGGCGACCCACTGAGCATGTTCGATGCTGTACGGAGTGAGCGGATAGAAATCGCCGAAGAGGTACGGCCGGACCGACACGTATTCCTGCAGGAGTTTGCGGAGCAGGTCGATGTCTATGGTGGACCATCGGCCGGCGAGGTTGGCGACCGGCGTCATCGGCCACCCGACCAACATGGCCGGACAGTACGCGCTGCGAAACGCATAGGGGTTCAGACTCGAAACGGGCGCCGCACCGCCGCACAGGGGGAGCCAGTGGAACAGGCCATAGTTGAATCCCTGGTTCGACACGGGGTCAAAATCGCCCGAGGCCTGGCAGTCGCTGCGCCACAGAACGATGCTGCGGCGGATGGTCTCGATGTCGATCTTTCGCCCGCCTTCGGCGCAATTGTCGATGAGAAGGCCGGGATGCCTCCCCAGCAGCGCGTCCCAGAAGTCGTAGAACCCTTCGATGTACTTGGTGCGGTTCATGCCTTGGCGGTCGGGGTCTCTATCTTCGGGCCAGAGGTTACCGCCGTCTTGCCGGAAGACGTCGACGCCGAAATCGCCGACAACCTGGCTGAAATGCGCGATCATCCAGTTGTTGACGTCGGGTTTGCCATGGTCGAGGCCGTAAAAGACCATGCCTCCATAGTCTTTGTGAGTGAACGGTTCGCCGAGCCACTCGGGACGCTCCTTGCCAATGCCCACGGCGGGGTGAACGCTGCCCGGCACCATCCAGAGAAGGAACTTCATGCCTCGGCTGTGCGCGGCCTCGGCAAGCGGCTTCATCCCGTTCGGGAAGAGGTCTTTGTTGGGCGTCTGGTGCGACTGATGGGCCTCCCATCCCTGGCTCATATCGGTCCAGCCGGCGTCGACCCAATAGCACTCCATGGGCAGATTGTGGCCGTTCCACCAGGCGATTTCTTCGAGGTGCCGTTCGGCGTTCATCCACGAGCCCCAGTTGGCATCGGCAAGCAGCCCGGTGAACGGTTTTCCGCCGGGCGTGGGCGAATAATAGTCGAGGAGAAGCCGCCGCCACAGATTATGGGCGCGCAGGCGGCCCTCCTGCCAGAACAGCATTACGATGCGCGCGGTGCGAATGTGTTCTCCCGGCATCAACTTTGCGCGTATGGGTTCCGTGCCGGCCTGGAGCGCGAGTTCGTTTGGGGCCGTTTGTTCGAAGCGGGCCTCCCACGGAGCGCTCCATCCCAGCGCGAACAGAATGCCGCTATCGGCGGTTTCGACGTTGAAGAAGGGCATGGCTTCGACGGAAGGGAGGCCGCCGCGGTCGCCTCCTCTGCCGTGCGAGTTGAGGGCGAGACTCCCGCCGGGAGCAAGTGTGTCCGCCAACGGTGCGAAATCGGTGTAGGCGCAGTCGCTGCCCCTCGCATGGTGTATGACGGCGGCCGCTCCGGCGCCGATTGGCACGCTCACGTCAAGCGCGCGCACGTTTTCGAGAATGGGCGTATCGGCCGAACCAGCGTTCTGAAACGATACCAGCCAGTCGATGGCGGGATAGTTGGCGTAGCTGACGGCCTCGCAATGCACCTGAAACCCGGCGGCGTTCGACCAGACAAGACGGCGGACTTGGCGCCCCTCGAGGATCTCCTGGGTATGTTCGAGTCTCCAATCAGCGAGAAGTTCGGGGGAACCGGCGCCGCCGTACGTGAACGAGAACGGAGGGCGCGGTTCCGCGGAGTCGAACCATCGTTCGAGCCACGCGCGGGCCTCGGCCATCTCCGCGTCCGTTGCGAGCCGGGAATGGGGTACCGGAAATGGGACGGAATTCTCCGCGTTGGCCGATGGCGTTGCGGCGATTATGAGAGCCGAAAACGCGAAACATCGTAAGAAAGCCATATGTGCCTGTCTCCCTGCCTTTGCTGGTTGCGCCACCCTACGGTGCTGGTCCGGCATCTGTCAAGAGATAAAGAGGACAGAAGCGGCCAAAGGGGCGAAGAGAGGGCAAAGGATCCGCCGACGAAGTCCTGGAGCTAATAATTGAATTGCGAGAGGCACGAACGAACCATGTTTCCAGCGCTGCAAGAGGCGGTAGATAATGGGCCAGCGCGTCACGCGGCCAGGCGTGACGCGCTGGGAACCGACGCCTCCCTAACCCCAAATCGTAAAAAGACAGTTGAGGAGACCATCGGGCACGACATCCCTGGATTTCCGACCGCGTTTCGATTCATTTTCAGATTTCTCTGGTATTCCTGGGCGTCGCCCCATGTTATTCTAAATCAGCTCCTTCGGGGGCGAACTGCGGACGGCTCCCAAGAGTCTCTTGGGACCCGCAGTGTCGAAGATCGTTCCGAATGGAGACGATTGCACATGACCCTCAAGTGAGTGCTATTCAAGGCGGTTAACTATTTGGATTGCCGGCGCTGCGTTCGCCGTCTTGGTAGCAAGGCATTGGATGCTGTACAATCGCTATGAAGCTAAGCACAGGGAACTATCAAGAGGAGATGTTCCCATTTATGCTGTTTGACCCAGTGAGTGGGCCATTCGTAGCGGCAATGTTTACGGGGAGCTTTGATGGGTGTTGAAGTCCAGACTCTTCGCCTCCTTTTGTTGGCAAAGAGAGCGGGCGTCGGCTTCAATGCCACAATCTCGCTAGGTCACCAAGATATCCTGGTGACATCGAATCGGCTTCGTGATGTGTTTGCGGCATTCGATATGCAAATATCTGAAGCGGAAGCCGTACTTATGACTACGAGCAGCAATCGATTTTGTGACGAATTGTTCGCGAGATTGGGTGCGACACAGATAGACTCCGTTGATGCCTCTGGATTTGAGGAAGCCACCATTTTGCATGACCTGAATCAACCTTTTCCTTCGCATCTCGTAAACCGATACAGCCTGGCTTTCGATGGCGGCACATTAGAGCACGTATTCGATCTTCCGAGAGCCCTAAGGAATTTCATGGAGTTGCCGTCGATCGGCGGTCACATAATCATGGTTTCCCCCGCAAACAACCATATGGGGCACGGTTTCTACCAGTTCAGCCCGGAACTTTTCTATAGGGTATTCTCGGAAGAAAACGGATACAGGCTACGTGCACTTTATCTTGCTCGACTTTTTTCGGATAGCGACTGGTTCAGAGTTATGGACCCCGCCATTGTTCAGAGTCGAGTTGGGTATAATTCCACGCTTAGTGCCTTCAGCTTATTGGCGATAGCCCGACGAGTGAGTCTTGCACCCATTTTCAAAAATCCGCCGCAACAGAGTGACTATGTATCAGAGTGGAAGAATCGACCGAATAAGACAGAGACTGGAAATCGGTTGAGCTTCTTTGAAAGGGCGGTGAATCAAGAGACACGGCAAACGCACGGGTTTGCGAAAGTCAAGTCTCTGATAAAGAAGGCGGTCCCCCATCGAACCAAGGAACGTCTGCGCGCGTGGCGGGCGTGGGCTGAACCTAATCCGAAGCATTTTGAGCGATGCTTCTCTTTAGCGGCCGAGCAGCGTCGTTTAGAGCACGAAGGGACAGAATAGGTGACGGCTCTCCCTCTTGCTGCGTTGCGGGTGGCGGGGGCATTGCGCTAGCATGCGGTCTTCCGACCACTATAACCAGGGAGGTGGACTGCGATGTTGTTTGAGGTGGCGCTTTCGATGTGGGTACTGACTGCGGCCGAAGGGGAAGGGGCGGAGCAGCCCGTTCTCATTCCGTTGCCGGCGCAAATGGAGGCCAAACCGGGCCGGTTCGGCATTAACGCGGAGACGGCAATTGTATACGACGCGAATGCTGCGGGGGCGGAAGCGGCGGCGGGCGCATTGGCGGAGTACCTGCGTCCCCCAATGCAACTCCCATTGCCGGTGCGTGCAGGGGAAAGCCCTGCTGCCAGCACGATCTTCTTTGGGAGCGGCGAGGGGCTTGAACAGGCGGACGGCGAGGGCTACCGTCTCACGGTAACGCCCGAGGGCGTGGTCATTCATGCGCGTGCAGCGGCGGGGCTGTTTTACGGCGCGCAGACGCTGCGCCAGCTCTTGCCGCCGCAGGCATTTGCGCGTGAAGCGGCAAGTTCCCCGGCATGGTCCGCGCCGTGCGTCGAGATCATGGACCGCCCCCGGTTCGCGTGGCGTGGAATGATGGTCGACACGGCCCGGCACTTCATGCCGAAGGAGTTTCTCAAGAAGTACATTGACGTGATGGCCATGCACAAGTTCAACCGTCTTCACCTGCATTTGACCGATGACCAGGGGTGGCGCGTCGAGATCAAGAAATATCCCAAACTTACCGAGGTGGGAGCCTGGCGCGCAGAGACGCAGGTGGGGAAACCCCGCGGGGGCGAGTACACGTTCGATGGGATAAGGCACGGCGGATTCTACACGCAGGACGATATCCGCGAGCTTGTGGCTTACGCCGCGGCACGGCACGTTACGCTCGTGCCTGAAATCGAGATGCCCGGGCACGCTCAGGCCGCCATCGCGTCGTATCCCGAGCTTGGCTGCACCGGCGAACAGCTTCCCGTGCGTACGCGTTGGGGCGTAAACGAAAACGTGTTCAATGTCGAAGAGAGCACTATACTGTTCTTGCAGGACGTGCTGAGCGAGGTGCTCGAGCTCTTCCCGGGCGAGTTCATTCATATTGGCGGGGATGAGTGTCCGAAGAAGCAATGGAAAGAGAGTCCGCGCGTGCAGGAGCGCATGCGCGAGTTGGGAATAGAAACCGAAAACGCGATGCAGAGCTGGTTTATCGGGCGCATGGACGCGTTTCTCACGGAGCGCGGGCGGCGGCTTATCGGTTGGGATGAAATCCTCGAAGGAGGCCTTGCGCCAGGCGCGACAGTGATGTCGTGGCGCGGCATCGACGGCGGGATTGCCGCGGCCAAAGCCAACCATGACGTCGTAATGGCCCCAACAACGCACACCTATTTCGATTATTACCAGTCCAAGAACGAGTCGGAGCCGCTGGCGATTGGGGGATTCCTGCCAATCGAGCGGGTATACGAGTTCGAGCCCGTGCCCAGCCAGCTTTCCGAGATGGAGGCCCGGCATATCCTTGGCGCGCAGGCGCAGATGTGGACGGAATACATCAAGACCCCCGAGTATCTGGAGTACATGGCATTCCCTCGTGAGTGCGCTATGGCAGAGGTGGTGTGGACGCTCCGGGAACGCAGGGAGTTCGGCGGGTTTATGCAGCGCCTGCGCATACACCTGGAACGCCTCGCAGCCCTAGGCGTAAACTACCGTCCCCTGGATTGACGCAGGCGGAAGGGAACTTCGGGAACGGCGTTCCCATGCGCATTGGCGGCCAGACAACGAAGCCGTCGCAGGCAACGAGCCGGACGGCTGCGGCCATTCGAGGTTCATGGCGCGGGAATCATTCCTTGTTGTTGATGCGGGTGACCTCGCAGTCTTCGCCAATGAACCAGTCCTCGGGCTGATTGCCCGAGAACGCGCAGTCCTTGACCGTGCCGCGGCCGGCTTCGTATGCGCGCACGCCATAGCGGCGGTTTTTCGCGATGGTGCAGCCTCGCACGGTGGGGTTGCCTGCGGTGGCGATAGAGATGCCCGCAAGGGCGTTCTGCGAGATGTCGCACGACTCGATGATGCCGGCGCCGCCTTCGTTAACGAAAATGCCGCTGCCCTTGCTTTGCCGGATCTTGCATTGGCGCACCGTCGGATTGGCGCCGGATTTAATCTGTATGCCCGCGAGACCGTTGCCCGCGATCTCGCAATTCTCGACGATGCCTTGTGCTCCGCCGTAGAAGAAGATGCCTGCCTGCGTGCTGTCGTGGATGTTGCAGCCGCGAATGGTGGGGACCGTGCTCGCGCCATTGACGGCGACAGCGGACAGCGAATCGGTGGCGATATCGCAGTACTCGATGAGGAGACGTCCCTGAGCGCAATAGACGGTGTAGACGCCCCGGTTGTCGAAGCTCGAGGAACTGCGGAGGGTCAGACCGTGCACTACGGCCTGGCTGGTCTCGATAGTGATGCAATCGGCGTTGGTGCTTTCGATGCGAATCTCGCTTACTGCGCCGTCGCCGATGAGCGCAACCGGTTTATCGATAACGACGGCCTCCTTGTATACCCCCGGCTTGATAAAAATGGGGGTATCAGGTGCGACGGCCCCGATTGCCGCTCCGATGGTTGCATAGCCGCCGGCGCCATCGGGCGACACGACAACTCCCTTTTCGCGGAGTTTTGCCACGAATTCCTGCCGTTTAGCGCTCTGTGCCGCGGCGGCTGCGTCGTCGTATTTGCCGCGGGCCTGCTCGAACAACTCGGCTGCTTTCGCTGGGTCGTGCTGCGCGGATTGCGTGGCGAGGTCGAACAGCGCGTCTGCTTCGGCGGCTTGCTGTTGAGCATACTGCCGAATCTCGTCCGTGATCCGGCTTTGCGCCTCCTGGGCGCGGGCTTGGGCCGCCGCAAGGCGCTCTTGCGCTTTGGCGGAAGTCTTCTCGGGCTCGGAAGCGCGTTGGGCGGCCACGCGCAGAGCCTTGGCGTACTCTTCCTGGGCCAGTTCATACAGCGCCTTGGCCTGCTCGGGGGCGTCGTCCGCGTCTTCGGCGGCGTTCCATGCCGTGTCGCCCGCGACGGCCTCTTTCTGGGCGAGGGTACGTACCTCTTGCGTGACCTGGTTCCGGATTTCCAAGGCCGCTGCCTTTGCTTTTGCGGCAGCCTCTTCGGCCTCTGTCATTGCCTCTGTCTTTTTGGCAGCCTCGCCGTAGAGCTCCGCCGCGAGTTCGTAGGAGGCCTTGGCATCGTCGGGGGCGGAGACTTCCATCTCGGCAGCGTCGGCCATGTGCTTACTGGCGGCCTCGAGGGTGGTCTGCGCGACCTGCAGCGTGCGCCTGGTTGTCGCCTGGTCGCGCGCAGCTTCCGCGCGCAGCTTTGCCTGCAGCACATCTTCCCGGGGGCTGCCCTGAGGTTCCTCGGGAACCGGGGTGGCGGCTGGCGGCGTTTCTTCTGGAGGCGGGGCTTCACTCACGGTCTCGGTCGGCTCGACCACTGCCACCACGGGCGGGGCCGGAGGGGCGGCCGCGGCGGGAGCCTCTGTTCCGGTTGTCGCGGCCTGTTCGGCAGGCGTTGGCGCGAGCGCTTCCGTGGTTGGAGGTTCCGCGGCCGGCGCCTCCTCGGACTGGGCGCTCTCGAGCAGGGGCTCCTTGTTTTCCGCGAGGGCTTGCTGCGCGGCCAACCTTGCTTCCACAAAGAGCGACTCAGCCTTGCCGAATTCCGCGCGGGCTTCCTCGGTCTTGCCCTCGGACAACAGCTTCTCGGCCGCGTCGAGGGCTTCTTGCCCCCGGGCGAACGGCTCCGGTGCGCGCTCGCCGGCCCCCACCGTGCGGGCCTCTTCAAGGGCCTTTTGCGCCGGGGCGCGCAGGGCCGCGCGTTCTTCATCAGAGGGCCGGACCATCGGCTCGATTTCCGACACCGTCGTAACACGTTCCGAGGGTATTGCGGGCCGCGCGGGCGGCCCTTGTTCGGACGCAGCATGTGACGGCGTAGGTTCTCCCTGCGCAGCGTGTTCTTCGGGAGATGGTCTGGAACACCCCGAAACCGCTGCTGTTACTGCGGCACACAGGGCCGCGAGACAGATAACCGTCGCGATGGTGGATGATTTGATGGGCGAACGTCGTTTGATTCCGGATGAGCGAGACACGGCAAGTACTCCCCTGAAAGACAATGTCCCCACAACTTGTATCCAACCGTGATTAAAATGGCTTAATTGCCCGGCGGGCCGGCGAGGCTATTCGCCCTCTTTTGTCCAGATGGGCCGTTCGATAAGCCCGATGTATTCCGACCAGTCCTGTCCCCGGCCTTTGGCTTCCTCGACGATCCGGCTGAATGCATCGATCTGGGCATCGAGGTTATCGAGATGGTGCAACGCCATGGCCTCAACGGTCTTGGGTACCACCGGCGAGCCGTTTACCAGCTCGCCATGGTGGGAGAGCACGCAGTGAAGCACCTGCAGCCGTAAGGATTCTGGGAAACCCTCGATAGCGCGGATGCGCTCCTGAACCATATCCGCGCCGATCACCAGGTGCCCGAGCAACTTGCCCGGCGTGGTGTAATCGACGTACATGCCGTGCGACATTTCCGCAATCTTGCCCACGTCATGGACCAGGATTCCCGTCAGGAGCACATCCCGGTCGATGTTGGGAAACACTGCGCACAGGGCATTCGCCAGCCGGGCCAATTCAAGACAATGCTGTGCCAGGCCGCCGGTGTAGGCGTGATGCCACTTCTTGCCCGCGGCGGCTTCCGAAAAAGCGGCCATGAAGGCTTCGTCGCCGAGAAAAGCCTCGACGAGCTTGGCCAGCCACTCGTCTTTCACGGTCCGCATGACGGCGGTGAATTCCGCCACGGTCTTGTCGAGCGCTTCCGGCACGTACGACAAATCGCTCAGGTCGTATTCTCCGTCGCGCAGGGGAAGTACTTGGTCGACCCTGATCTGTAGACGGCCCTGGTAACTGGTAACCGAGCCCTGCACATTGACCACGTCGCCCACCTCGAACAATTTGGCAACCGCGACGGCGTTGTTCCAGAGAATGCCGCCGATTTCGCCGGTCTTGTCCTTGAACACCATGCCGAGGAACTTGCCGCCGTTGCGCTGGTCTCGGATATCTTTCCGGACAGCGAGGAAGTAGTCGTTGATACGGTCGCCCTCCTGGAGGGCTTCTACGAACTGCCGTTTCATGAGTTCTCCTTTGTTTGCAGCCGCACGAGTGTGCGAAAAGGGTTTGATGGAGGCCCTTTGCGCCGTCTCGAATGCCTAGAGTATCGTGCAGACACTCCGCCTTGCAAATGACCGGTGCCGGCGTTACCCTAGGTCATCGGTCTTGTCGGGGGAAGGAGGATAGCATGCCGAAGCCGCGAACCGTGGTGCTGCTTACGCGCGAGATGCAGCATAAGGTGTTTTCAGAACAGCACTTGGCTCGTCTCGGCGAGCTTGTAGCGCTGGTTCCTGCCGACCGCGATGAAATCACGCCGGACTGGCAGCAATCGGCCATGGGGGGCGCGGAAATCATCATCACGGGGTGGGGAAGTCACGCCATTAGCGACGCCATGCTCGATGCCGCCCCCGGATTGCAGCTGATGTGCCATTCGGCGGGGTCCATCAAGCATCTGGTATCGGAGACATTTGCCGCGCGGGGCATCCGGGTGACTTCGGCGGCCCCCGCACTGGCGGTGGGCGTCGCGGAATACGCGTTCGGGCTGATGCTGATGTCGATGAAAGCGGTTTGGGCCTGTGTCGCGGCGACGAACCGGGGCGAATGGGAGCGTGAAGCGGTAATCGATTGGATTTGCGAGCCGTATGGCGCCACGGTGGGCATCGTTGCGGCGAGCAACGTGGGGCGCGAACTGATCCGCCTCTGCAAAACGCTTTCTCTTGAGAGCATTCTGCTTTATGACCCGTTTGTGAGCGAGGAGGAGGCGCAGCGGCTCGGCGTGGAGAGGGTGCCGCTCGAGGAACTCATGCGGCGCTCGGACGTGGTGCAGCTGTGCGCGCCCAATATTCCCGCGACGCACCACATGATCAACGCGGAGATGCTGGCGCTGCTGCGGGATAAGGCGGTATTCATCAACACCTCGCGGGGCGCGGTGGTCGACGAGGCGGCGCTGGTCGCGGAACTCGAGAAGGGACGCCTTCTGGCGTGCCTGGACGTGACGGACCCCGAGCCGCCGGAAACGGGAAGCCCGTTGTACAGGCTTCCGAACTGCATACTCACGCCTCATATCGCGGGAGCGGTGAAACAGAACATCCGGCGGCAAGGGGAGTCGGTTGTCGAGCAAATCGAGGCATTTGCCGCGGGCAGACCTATGCCGTGCGAAGTGGCGCTCGAACGGCTGGATGTTCTGGCGTAACCGCTCCTCCAGTTTGCGTAGAGGCTTGGGGTAAGAGGCGCGTAACAGACGGAACCGGGCGGGAGAAGCGTATATGACAAGCATTTCGTTGCTGGCGGCAGTATTGGTCTGTTCCGGCCAGGTGCACTGGGAACATCCCGCCGGGATCGTCACGGCCGAGACCGTGTCGGAGGTGCGGGAGCGCATCCAGACCATGGACTGGGCCGCCGGGATGGTGGCGTCGCGCAAAGAGACGCTTCAGCGGTGGCTCGATATCCCGTCCGAGGAACTGGCGCGTGTCTTTCCGAAAACGTGCGGCAACGTCTACCACAACTTCTCGTGTCCGGACGACCGCCACCGGCTCACGTTTGACCCGTTCGAGCCGGACACGTACACGTGCCCCTCGTGCGGCAAGACCTATCCCGCGGACACCGATGCGGGCATTTATGCGAAAGAGGACCGGTACAACGGGACCATGCGGGACGGCTGGGAATGTCTGTTTTACGAGCAGGCGGGCGCGGTGGCGGCAACCCTGGGCCTGTTGGGGCGGCTTGAGCCGGACGGACCGCGGTATTCCGGGCGCGGCGTCGAGATCCTGATGCTCTATGCGCAGACCATCGAGGGCCTGAAAACGGACGTTGCCGACGAACCCCAGCATTCTCGGATTCTGACCTATCATCGCGAGGGAGACAACAAGGTCTTGAACGACCTGGCCTGCGCCTACGAGCTCTTGCGGGACGCCATGACGCCCGAGCAGCGTGCGCGGTTCGAGACAGTGGCTTTGAAGCGCATGCTGGACGATATCATGCTCGAGCCGGTCTACCGGTATAACCACAACAACATCTACCAGTGGTACCGGACCGTGCTGCAGACCGCGCTGTGCCTGGAACGCGAAGACCTTATCGACTGGAGTTTCGGGTACGGTCCCTACGCGCCCGAGACGCAGCCGGAGCACGTGAGCATCCGGCGCATCATTGAGACGCATTTCAAGCCCGACGGCGCGTTCTGGGAGCTGTGTTCGGGGTATCACCTGTACCCGATGCACTCGTTTTGCGAAATGGCGGTGTTAACGCGGAACCTGTCGCGCATGGATCCTGAGCGGTTTCCGCCGGACCGGTACGACCTCACGCAGCCGGACAGCCCCGGGGGCAGAGTCATCAAGAACGCGCTCGAGTGGTTCGTGTCGATGGCGATGCCGGACCGCACCATGCCGGTGGTCGGAGATTCGACCATCTCGCGGTCGGATATGGCGGATTATTACACTACCGCCGAGGTGGGATACCGGTTTTTCAACGTGCTCGCGGTGGGCGACTATGCGAGGCTGCGCGAGAAGCAGCGCAGTTGGGACGCGCTGCTCTACGGCGCGCCGCAGATCGTTCAACACGATACGCCGTTCACGAGTTCGTTCCTGTCGAGCGGGTGGGTATCGCTTCGCAACGAATGGCAGGGGAACCGCGTGTGGGCAGGTCTGAATGCTTTGATCCAGGGCGGCGGCCATCAACATGCCGACCGGCTTACGCTGGTGACCTATTCGCAGGGAGAGCTGCTCGCGCTCGAAAAGGCTACGCCATACAACGAGAGCACGACGAGGGTTCTCGGGCGGCTGACGCCGTCGCACAACACCGTCACCGTTGACATGACCTCCTCGGTAATGGGCCATGCTCTTACGCCCGAGCAGACGCCTGTCGTGGCGCATTTTTTCCCGGCGCAAACGGCGAAATTCGCCCAGCTCCACGGAGACCGCCTGTATGCGCAATGCAGCGTGTACCGGCGGGCGGTGGCTATCGTGGAAGACGTGATCGTGGATTGCTTCGACGTGCAGGGAGGGATTACCCACGACTGGATGGTCCATCACGCGGGGCCTGCTCCCGTATTCTCGGCCGAGATGGCGGGGGGGCAGTTCGAGCCCAGGGACTGGCTCTACAACGGCACGGCCAATATCCGCCAGGGGGCGGGCGATACGCTGTGGGATGCCCGCTGGAGCGTGGACGGCGTGACGTCCCGGCTCGCCATGTTGCCCGCCGAAGGAACCGAGGTCTTTGCGCTCGAAACCTATCCGACGGACAACGCTTTGATCACGGAGAAGGATCCGCCGTGCCAGACGCTATGTGCCCGGCGGAAGAGTGATGCGCCATTTGTGGCCGTGTGGGATGCCTGGAAGGAGGCGCCAAACCTGACCTCCGTATCGCCGGGAAGCGGGCCGAAATCCGTGAGAATCCAGACCTTATCGAATGTGTATTACTTCGTATTCGGGGGAGAAGCGCAGTTTCCCGACGGCGTGAGCATCACAACCGATGGGGTCTTTGCAGTCTATCGGCCTTCCGGAGGACTGATGTTTGCGGGGGGAACCCGCGCGGCGGTTTCGACGCCGGCCGGCTCGCTTCGTGTCAGTTCAAACGCTGTGGCATCGGTCGCCGTCGAATTTGCCAGCGGCGAGGCTGCCGTGGAAATTTCGGGCGATATCCAGTACGACACGTACGGCGGGGTGGACCATTACCGCGAACCTCCGGACGTTACGGTCGCGGTCGAGGGTGACCTTTGGCGGGTCGAGCGCACGGTGCGCCGCGTCTTGTAAGGAAACCGTATGAGCGTTGTCATGCGTAAGGAGGGACCATGAAAAAGCTGCAGTTTGTACTTGTCTTAACCGCGGCGTTCCTCGGCGGAATGGTCTCGGCCAAGTTGCCGGGCGCGGTGCATGCCGCGGTCGACCATGACGCACAAAAACTGGATACTCTCGAGGTCCGGGTCTTGAAGGTGGTTGATAAAGAAGGCAGGACCCGGGCCTGGCTCGGCATGGAGGAGGGGGTGCCGCTGTTCGTGATGGAAGACAAGAACGGCGAGCCGCGCGTGGCGTTGGGCGCGAGCGATGCAGGCGCAAGTCTCTCGTTGATAGGCGGCGAGAACAAGACGGGGATAGCCATATTTGAGGCTGCGGACAAGCGGGTCGTGTGGCGGGCGCCAGAGACGCTCCAAATTCCTTCGGACAAGTGACGGGCATCCAGCCGGCGAATCGAACTGGTTGCTTCCCGCCGCTTGAGCGCAGGGCGTTTTCCATGTTACGGGCGGGATGTGGAATATTCTGGCGGCTCCGCCCCGCGGAGAGGTTACCCGGCAAAATCGCTTCGCCATTGGACTCCGCGGGGTTTAGCGGTAAACTGGTTGTTGGAATGTCTTGGCGCGTTGAACTTCAGGGGCATCCGGGAGGATTGCAGCATGTGCAAATGTTGTGGCGCGAACATGAATCGGAGAACGTTTCTCGGCGCGGGCGCGGCCATGGCGGCAGTGACCGGTCTGGCGGCCATGGCGCCGCGCGCTGAAGGCGCGCAAGCCTCGTGGCCGGGGGATTTCTGGGACCCCGATAGACCGTATGCCGTGCCGGCGCGGCCGCTGCGTGTGCAGCCCGTCTTGATGTACCGCGTTGCCGAGCCGCGTCCGCAGACCTCCTACAAGTCCTGGGGTGGTGTGCAGTCTCACGCAGCGGCTGAGGAAGAGGCGGGGCGAATCGAGAAGGAGCTCGCGGGGCTCGCGCAGGATGCGGGTTTCGCGATGCAGGTGCTGCCGGTGGTTCGGGTCACGTCTGCCGACGAGCTTGCGAAGCTCGACCGTGCGGCGTTTGACGCGGCCATTCTGTATCCCGCCTCCGGCGGCGGCAGCCTGCTTCAGGCTGGCATGGACCTGCCCAACCCATTGATCTTCGTGCGGCATCGTTCGGGCCCGCTGTATTACTGGTACGAGGCGCTGAGCGTGCGGTATCTGCGCTCCGGCCGGCCGGATTATGAAGCCTCCCGGGAAGGGCCGACGCCGGACGTGTCGGTTCATGATGTCGTGGTCGACGAGCTGGGCGAGCTGTCGTGGCGTCTGCGGGTCCTGCACGCGGTCCACAACACCCTGGCCGCCCGTGTGGTGGCGCTCGGGGGCGCGCAGGGCAAGTACGCTCCGAATGCGCCTCAAGAAGCCCGCGACCGGTATGGCATGGAGCTTGTCGAGGTGCGCTATGACGATTTCGCGCCCCGGATTTCTGCCGCGCTGGCGGACCCGGAAACGATGCGGTGCGCGGAGACGTGGACGGACCGGTACCTCGCGATGCCCGGCACGTCGCTCGAAACCGGCCGCGAGTTCGTGGTCAACGCGTTCGTGTTGTATGGGCTGTTCAAGGAACTGATGGCCGAGAACAAGGCCTCTGCGTTCACCATCAACGGCTGCATGAGCACCATCATACCCATGTCGAAAACGACGGCATGCCTCTCGCTGAGTCTCATGAACGATGAAGGGACGCTGGCTTTGTGCGAATCGGATTTTGTCGTGGTGCCGCCGGCGGTCTTGCTCTATCAGTTATGTGGCGGGCCGGTCTTCATGCATAACTCGACGTTTCCGCACAACGGGGTCGTAACCTGCGCGCATTGCACGGGCCCGCGCCGTATGGACGGCGCGCGTTATGAGCCCGCGCGCATCGTCACCCATTACGAATCGGATTACGGGGCCGCGCCGAAGGTCGAGATGCCGCTGGGCGCCAAAGTGAGCTTCATCAATCCCGAATATGCCGTGGGCCGCTGGGTGGGGTGCCGGGGAGAGGTTATTGACAACCCCTTCCTGGAGATTTGCCGTTCACAGCAGGATGTCCGGCTTGAGGGCAACTGGAAACGGCTCCTCGACGAGGTTCGCGATTCGCATTGGCTTATGGTCTACGGCGACCACCTGCGCGAGCTCGGCTATGCGGCGAGCCGGCTGGGATTGG
>DAOLNV010000051.1:35673-41164 GCA_035416745.1 Candidatus Hydrogenedentota bacterium
TTCGAGCTATCCGAGCAGGGCCAGGCCGTCGCATGGCAGGTGGTTGCGCCCCGCGACGGGATCACGACGCGTCTGGCCATCGAAACGCCCGACCACCATATTCAAGGCTTCGTTGTCTTCTCGGGCACGGGCGACCGTCTGGAAATCAGGCCGGTGCACCGCACGCGCCAGAACTATGAGGGGCGTTTGATCTTCGAAGGGACGGCACGGCTTGGCGGGGACAGTTTTGCGTGCAGGACGCGTCCGCCGGCATCCCAGGCCGTGGTGCAGTTCGCGTCGGGCAACGCGGACAGCGCCCTCAACGATTCCGTGTATGACGGCACTTCCGACACGCTGCTGCGTTTCGATGCGCGCGGCGCCGGGCCGAGGCTCAGCACGATGGAAGGCGGTTTCGGCGTATGGTGGTGCGCGCCGATTCACGTTCCGGATGAATCGGCGGTTGTCATCGAAGTGGCTCGAAATTATTACCGCGAGCGCTGGGTTCCGTTTTTCACGCCCGTGAACCGGGACCGGTGTCCGGCGCCGCCCACGGGCTGGATGTCGTGGAACGTGTACTTCGATACGGCTGGCGAAGAGGAAAATCTTGCCGAAGCGCGCGTGGGGGCGGAGCAGCTCAAGCCGTTCGGCCTTGCGATCTGGCACATCGAATCGTGGCAGGACAACAGCGCCCAGTTGCCCGTGAGCAATTTCTCGAACCTCAACCTGAAACCGTCTCTGGAGAAGTTTCCGCATGGCATGAAATGGCTCGCTGAAGAAATCCGGAAGCTGGGGTTTGTGCCGGGTATCTGGACGGTTCCCTTCGGGACGGGTAACGCGGAGTTCTACGAAGCTCACAAGGAGTGGTTTCTGCACAACCCTGACGGCACGCCCATGTCAAACTGGTCGGGCACGTACGTGCTGGACCCGTCCCAGGAGGCGGTGCGCGCGCATATGGAAGAAATGCACCGGGTCATGTCCCAGGAGTGGGGGTACGAATACTTCAAGATCGACGGGATGTCGGGAGCGAACCGGGGATACTCAGCCCATTTCTATGAAATGCCTGATGTGCGGGCGGCGTTCAAGAATCCCGAGGTCGAAGGGCCGTTCAGGCTATGCGTTGAGGCCCTGCGCAGGGGTATTGGAGACCATGCCGTCTGGCTGGCGTGCCAGGGCCACTACTCGGGACCCGAGGCGGCCTGCGCCGATGCGGGACGCACCGGGTCGGACATCGTCCACTGGCGCAAGCCTCCCGGCTGGAACAATTATCTCGACCAGGCCCGGATCACCTTGAATCAGATTTTCGTGAACAACATTCTCTGGTGGTGCGATCCGGACACGCTGCTGGTCGGCGAAGCGCCTATCGAAATGGCGCGCCTCGCGACTGCCGTGGTGGCTTTGCCCGGGCAAATGATGTTCGCGGGCGACAAACTCGCCGAGCTGACGCCCGAACGCATGCGGCTGCTGCAACAGGCACTGCCCGTGTGCGATGTGCGGCCCCTCGACTTGTATCCCATCTATGAGCTGGTTCCCGTGTGGGACCTCAAGATCAAACGGCCTTTCGGAGAATGGGACGTTGTGTCGCTCTTCAATTTCGGTGAGGAGGCCCGAACCATCGAAACAGGCATCGAAACCCTGGGCCTTGCCGAGGGCAGCTACATCTTCTACGATTTCTGGACGGGCCAGTGGGGCGAAACTTCCGAGAAACTCGGCCGCGAGTTGCCTCCGCACAGCAACGCGTTGCTGGCTGTTCATCGGGCGGCGGCACATCCCCAGTTTCTCAGCACCGATCGCCACATCACACAGGGCGGGGTCAGCCTCGAAGCCCTCGAATGGGACGACGCGTCGAAGACATTGTCCGGCACAGCGCGTGTGGTCGGCGGCTTTCCAGACAAGCTGGTCTTCCGCGTGCCGGACGGGTATTCGCTAACCGCGGCGACAGCGAATGGCGCGGCAATCAGCCACGGCATGTCTGCCACGGGACTACTTGAGATAACCTTAGCGGGCGAAGAGTCGCATTCGGTTGCGTGGTCGCTGCGGTTTGAGTGAGGCGGGCACCTCCACGTGCGCAGGTTTCTGCCTCAAGGGGGCGTATTCCCGCGCGGAATGGTCTCCCGCTCACTCGTAACAATGCGTGGGCATCCGCGGGAGCACGCTTCCGAAAGTCTCCGCGGACAAGCGCGTCACCGGGAAGTAGTCGGAGTTGTTGTAATACGAGTACTTGACGAACTCGACGTGCCCGTCCATATGCAGTACGTTGGCGCCGTATGGCACGTGCCCGAACTGGGACTCGTTGAGGGGGATGCGGTCCCACATCACGGGAATGGTGCTCTGGCCGGCGGTGTCCGGGCGGCTCGAGTTTGCCCACACCGGCACGGGTAAGGCCAGATCATTTCGGGCGAAGGCCGCGAAGGGCAGATAGTGGTATGCCTCGAACAGCGCCAGGGCCTGTTCGTCGCTTACGAGCGCATATCCCGTGTAGATGTAGTAGAGCGACGACACGCATTCGGGCCGCTCGAATCGCAAATGGATCAGGCTGCTGGGACAGACCAGGACGCTCAGGTCCGTCAAGTACTCGGGATAGAGCGCGCTCATGTCGAACATCCAGTTGTTGGGAATTGGACTCAGGGGCGGAAACGTGGCCCCTTTGCTCTCGTTGGCAAACATCTTCATCACCATGCCGAGTTGCTTGAGGTTGCTCGCGCAGGACGCATGTCTCGAAGCTTCCCGGGCTCTGGGCAAAGCAGCCATGAGGAGCGCGGCGCCGATGAAAACCAAAACCAGGATGACGGCCCATTCCCACAGCCGGAGTTGAAGTTTCATGGCAGTTCTCTCCTTACGCTTCGTGCTGTGGAGCAGGGGCCGTCTTGTCGGCGCCAAGGTAGGTTTGAATCCGGCTGTGAATCCACGGCGCCATGGCCGCGCCGCACGCAGCCAGCGCCGTCCAGAAGATGAAATTCCACAGGGACTCGCCTGTGGCCGCCCGGCACGCGAGCACGGCGGCAATCGCACTCGCGGCGAGGGTCACATGCCAGCGTCGAAGGCGCCTGCCGCGCGCGTATTGCAGCGCGAGCCACCCTGCTCCGAACACAGCAGCCCAGCCGGCGAGTGCTAACGCGCGCCTGCCGGCGGCCGCCCAGCGGGCATGATATACGTAGAGCGTGAGGCCCAGCTCCTCGCCTTCGGGGGTCATGAGCCGCCGGAAGAGGTAGGACACCCCTTCGGCAGGCAGATCGATCCGCACAGGCAGCACTCCCGCCACCTCGGCCTCGCCCGCGGCGGCTTCCTGCAGTTCCTGGCCCTGGTAACGCGGCTCGCCGCCCCCCGCCGACGCGGCCGGGTTGTTGATGTCCTTGATGTAGAAGCGTTCGATGCCTTCACGGAGCCTGTAGAGCGTCTCTTGCGACACACTGGTTTGCCCGCGATCGAGGGTCATGCGTCCTCCTGCGGCGAACTCGGCGGCAGGCTTCAGATCGCCCTCAGTACGGAATACACGCTGGTTCTCAGGCATGAAGACCTGCCACGTGACCTCGTTGGCCAGGACATCCGTGGCGGGGGCCTTCAACAGGTGCTTTTCATAGAGCAGAGGGCTCTTCGGGGCGGACTCCATGTAGACCAGTTCGACGGGAAAGGTGTCCAGTACGCGGCCGGTCTCCGCCGACTTGAACAAGGGGATCAGGACAGCGCCGTTCTCGCCGTCACGAGCGGGTTTTACGACTTTTCCGCCCACCTCGGCCGACCAGATATCGGTCTCTTTGGGCAAGGCTACGCGAAGGAACTGTTTGATGTTGTTGCGGACGTCGTAGTGCGCGCGGGTGACGGCCATGCCTTCCTCCGTGATCATGGTGACCAGCATGGCCCGGTCGATGCTGGCGACACGCACTGCCACATCCTGAAGCCGCCGCACCTCGACCGGCATGAAGTAACGATCCCCGACGTATTTGTATCCGAGCAGCAACGGATTGGCCGACATGGCGCGCAGGGCCTCGGGAAGCTCGGTAATATCGATGCGCGTGAGGTTCTCGATACCCTCGGCAGGCGCTACCTCGACGTTGCTGCGCGCCGCGAGCCCGAGGAACCCCGTCTGGCGCACAACATCCGCGACACGGAGTTCCGGCACGGCAATCATCGGCGCCTCTTCGTCGAGGGGCATCTCGAAATGCATCATCAGTTCGTAGTCTGCCTCGACCGCGTGGTTGAGCTTGATCTCGACGGACTGTTCCTCGCCGGCTTCGGCTACGGTCCACGCGGCGCCCTGTCCGGCGGCCTCCAACACATTCACGCCCTTCGGGACGGTGATACAGAAGCTGTCGGCGGCTCCGTGAAGCACGTCGAAGCGCAGTTGCGTGCGGCAGTCGAGGTAGCCGTCGGTGATGGTGGCCAGCGTCGCGGCCGAACTGGCGACGCGCGGGGGTTCTGGCGGCCGGGCGGCTTCCTCTTCCTTCTTTTTGAGCACGGCTGGGAGCGTCCACTGCACCGCGATGCTCTCGGTGCTCCGGAAGGCGAGAGCCGCGGTCAGACCTTCCTCTGTGGGTTCAACGGCGATGTTCAGGGCGTCCGGGGCGGCTACTTCGGCGTCTTTCACGGGGATGGCCAGGGTCATGTGGGTGACGGGCGTCCGCGCGCAGGGAAACTCGGCCGTCAACACCCCTTCGCTGGCCGAGATATCGGTATAGAAGGTCGTCTCGAAAGCGTAGAGCCCCGGCTTCGGTATGGCCAGCAGGAGCCAACCGTCGGCGTTGGCCGACAGCGACGCCGGCTCGCCATTCAGGGACGCGCTGACCGGCGCCACGGTGTTCTTCAAGATGGGTATCTTGGCCCAGCAATCTTGATTGAACACCTCGATATCAAATTCGGCCCGCACGCGCATGCTGTCTTCCGCTTCGACGCAGGCATCATACCGCGCTTCCGAGATGGTCCAGTCAAAAGGGGGCGGCGGGGCGGGTTCCTCCTTCTCGAGTTCCCGCGACCGGGCCGCGTACAGCTCCTCGAGAAGGGAACGTAAATCGTTCCATTCCATCTCCATACGCGCCGAGTCCATCTTGGGGATGGCCTCCGGCTGCGGTTGGGACTCCGTGCCCCGGGCCGCGGTCACAGGGCACAGCAACGCGAGCGCAACGGCAAGCAGACGGTGCAGTTTCATTGTTCGTCCTCCCAAACGGTTCATCTGTGTTGATGAGTACGCACGGGGAGGCGAATGGTTCATTTCTGGAAAGAGGGGAGACCTTGCGGTCACGGGGGTGGTGCGGTCGTGAGACCGCACCACAGCGGAGGGAGGGGAGACCTTGCGGTCATGAGAGTGGCGCGGCCGTGATGCCGCCCGTCGCTCGCGCCCTGGACATGTACCGGGCTAGACAGCCTTTGCGGACTTGGCACGCACGGCCGCGCAGGCCCCGCCCGCGACAAAACCCAGCGCCAACAGCAGCCACGCCGCGTCGGCGGGGGAACTCACGGCGCGAAGTGTGATCGCTGACTCGGCGCCCGCCGCCGTGAAGGTGAGAAAAGTGGGCGTCTC
>DAOLNV010000052.1:0-28402 GCA_035416745.1 Candidatus Hydrogenedentota bacterium
AATCTCTACCCTAATTCCGGGGCCTATGTGTCCCAAATGTTCTGAAGACGTACAGGTGGGGTAGCCTCTTCTGAAAGCGAGGTGACCGATATGGACGAATTGGCAAGAGATCAATGCAGGCGAGGAGTGACAACCTCAAGGCCCAAGCAAAGCCACCTGCCTCTCTATTTGAATTTCATTCTCTACTTCGTCGCGTTCTGGATAGTGCATCTGGATGAGGGGCGGGAAGATACTACCTCCCGACTGTCGTCAGTCCTTGTCTCGCTTATGTTGTTAAACATAGCGATAGCTTTTTTCTCTCTGAGCACCAAGACGTGGTTAAAGATGATGGCATTCGCATTCTGGCTGCTTTGTGCGGCTTGTTTCATCTTCGTCATCGTTGCGTGAAGTAGACTCTTCTGCATTCATAGCCGGTACTTGCCTCCGAGTGTATGTGTATACATGAGGGTAACTCATTATAGCAAGGTGACGTGGAACTTCCGTTCGTCAGCCTATCTCGCGCACCGAAGACGGCACTATGGCGCAGGCGGCATGGGTGTCTGAGGCATCGGAGGACTTGTCAGTGAGAATTGAAGGGACAGACTACCATTTACCGTCATTTCTGCCCCAGCTTGGCCTATCATCTGCGCATCATTGTCCTTCGGGATACGGGGGTATGCATACCACGTGCCGCAAGCGCGCCGTCATGCGCATGAGCGCGGATTCGCCATCGGGGAAGTTCCCGACGACCCGCGTGCCTCGGCGTTTCGCGCCCACCATGTCAGCACTATGGCACAGGCGGTATAGGCGTCTGCGGCATCGGAGGATTTGTCGGCAGATTAGGGAGGGCGGGCATCTCCGGTGGGCAGTCCCGCGTGGCATGGATTCGACGTGTACAAGGTTTCCTTGGTGGAGCGGAAAGCCCTCCGGCTTACAACAAAGTCCAGCTACGGGCTCTGTTCCCCCTCCATTTCTTGGGAGAAGAATTTACTTCTATACAGTGGCAGTGATGCCTATCCCGACAATGTGATTCTCTCTGCGATTGGTGAACCCAACAACGTAAGTGTCTTCCATGCCGATGGTGCAGATTACTGGTTGCTGGAGAAGGGAAAGAAACAGAGAAAGGTACTTCGAGACCCATGTTTGTCGCCTGATGGCTCGCTTGTCGTCTGTGCCGTGTCGAACACAAACGACGACTACAGATGGATCGGACATGACATTCACGTTATCGAAGTGGCGACAGAGCACGGACGGAAGGTAACAGGCCTAAATCGACTCGTTCGAGGCCCAAGGTTTTCGTGCGATGGCACGAAAATGCTTTTTGCATCCGCACCTCTCCGTTCTGGCGATTGCGCCTTCTATGATCTATGGGTCATGCATGTTGATAGTTGTAGTATTCATCGGATTCCCATTAGGTGAATGGCCTAGGGTGATGAAGAAAAAGGGGGACAGCAATGAATGGCACTAACTTAGGTTGGAAGTGATTCTAATCTTTTGTCTTACGCCGTAGGGTCAAGAAACTCGATCAACGTCCAAGTCGCCGTGAGCGAAGCAGTTGAAACCAGTTTCAAACGCAGATCTCCGTCGAGCATCTGCCGTTGGCGCGCGAAGATTGGCGCATCGCCGAGCCAGAACCGGGGGTAAAACCAGGGACAGACTACGGGTTTTGATCTGTAATGCGGTATGAGTTCAGCGCGCCCAGACTATTCTCTCGCCACGATCTCGCTCAGTTCTTCTTGCGAATACCGGCAATTCTCTGGAGGCCCGGGTTCCCACGACTGCATGAGGGCGCCCGGTCTGGGGGGCCGTACCGGAATCACGAGGGTTTCTTTTCCATCGCCGTCCTTTTCAATAAAGCCTCCTTCGCGTATGACGGCCTCGCGTGCAACCTTCTCGCACACGGCGACAAGACTCGGAAAGGTGTAGGCGGTATGGCTGAAGACGCCGTCCGGATTGATAGCCGAGGTGAATTTGTCAGGCAACCGCTTGCGTCCGAGCGCTGCAGCAAGTATGCCAGCGGCGCTTGACGGGTTGCAGTCGGAGTCTTGGCCGCAGCGCGTTGAGATGGTAATCGTCTTGTCCATGTCGCCCTTGCCGTATAGCAACCCGATGACCACATACGCGCCGTTCATTTTGGCGTCTATGTTGCCTTTCTCGCTTTTGCCGCAAACGAACCTGCGTCCCATGGGGTCGTCGTGGTACTTGGCCTGGAGCAGATGCCAAGTGGCCTGCCAATCGTCGGGGTTCTGCTCGTGCCAGGCGACCACATCGCGAATGCACTCCGCGTATTGGCTGCCTTCGGGGATGCATTGGAGGCCTGCCTGAATCAACTTCAGAGGATCGGACTCGAAGAAGGCTTCCGCGTACATGCCGCTCATGAACTGCCCCCCGTACAAACCATCGCCGTAGTTCATAAGGCGTCCGAACTTTTCCCCGAGTTCAATGGCCAGATTAGGCATGCCGGGCGCGATAAGGCCGGCGTAGTCGGCCTCGATCTGGTAGTCGATGCAATCAGCGTGCTTGTTGAACTGTGGATGCCCGGAGTCCGGCGGCGCGATGCCAGCCCTGAGATTTTTGCGGCCTTGTCCGTTCGCGTGCCAAAGCTTGTACTCGCTATTGGCGAAATCGATCCCGGCCTGTCGACTCGAGACGTCCAACCCGTAGATCTCAAGGGTTCTGAGGAACGTCATCTCGACGTACAGGTCATCCTGCTCGAACTGGTTCACCAATTCCGGTTTCCAGACGGGCACCTTGTCTTCGGGAATGATCTCGCTCATCCACTTGAATTCGGTGGGGCCGCCCCAACCGACTCCTACCATCTGGCCTATCCAGCCGCCTGCCATCTTGTCACGGTATTCCTCCAGGGGAAGTCGCCGAAAGTCCTGAGCAGCAGCATTGATCCCGAGCAGGCCTGTCAACACGAGTGCCGCCAAAGCCCCATGAAAAAGGCGCATCCGCCTCACATTCTTTCTCATCGATTCACCTCCTCTGCAGGCATAAACGGCCTGGTTTCATGCCGTTTCGCCAGGATTGACTCTTTCTTCTCGTACGGTAGGAATCGCGGATTCCTGCGTTCCAACCGGCTTCGTAATCCAAAGCGAGGGCCAATGACGGAGACCGACATATGCCTTCCCGCCGGGAACCCGTGCAGTCTTGATCTCCACCAGGCAGGATAACGCAGCCTCGTTTGGCGCTTCTGTTGTCTTGTTTGCTAATCCTGAAAGGAAAGGCTAGCATACTGTTCCTGGTCTGACTTGTTCAAATACCCAAAGGAAAGTACCTATGCTGAAACTCTCCATGCGCGGTCTTGCCATCTTCATCCTTATCCTCTCCGGCATTGTTCCGGCGGAAGCCGTTTCAGGGAGTCCCGAGGGTTTTGAAACGGACGTACAGACCCCGAACAAACCATGGACGAATCTTGAGTTCAAGAACGATCCCGGCGCGTTTCAGTTTGCCGTCGTCGGCGACAATGCGGGCGGACCCCGCTGGGGTGTGTTCGCGGAGGCGGTGGAGAAGCTGAACCTGCTTCAGCCGGAGTTCGTGATCGGGGTCGGCGATTACATCGAGGGATATGAAGATACTCGCGCAGAACTCGATCGCCAGTGGGAGCAGTTCATGGAATCTCTAGCCGGCCTCGAGGCGCCCTTCTTTTTCGTCCCCGGGAACCATGACGTTGGGAGGCCGTTGTGGAGGGAAACGTACACGGCCCGTTTCGGGGCCGAGTACTACCACTTCGTCTACCGCGATGTACTGTTTCTGTGTCTCTGCACGAACGATGGACCTGACCAAAGCACCGGAATCGGCAAGCAACAAGTTGAGTATGCGGCACGCGTGCTGCGGGACCACCCGAATGTGCGGTGGACCCTGGTTTTTCAGCACAAGCCGCTGTGGCGCGATTCCGACGACACAGGATGGAGCGAAATCGCCCAATTGCTGAAGGGACGCAACTGCACCGTGTTCTCCGGCCACACGCACGATTACATCAGCCACGAAGAAGATGGACTCTCTTTTGTGACGCTGTCGACCACGGGAGCCGGCAACCCTCTTCGCGGTCCAGCCTATGGAGAGCTCGACCAGACCGCCTGGGTGACCATGACCAGCGATGGGCCGCGCATTGCCAATTTGACCCTGGACGGGATTCTCGATCGGAATTTCCGTACGCAGGAACGCGCAAATGAACTGGCGGCGTTCAGTGAGGGACAGGTCGTAACGGCTGCGCCCGTGGTGCTCAACGCGGACATGCTCACTTCGGCCGAATCGCGACTCACGATCGCCAATCCCTCCGAGACGCCCTTGCGCCTTAAGGTGCTGTTCGAGCCTGCCGCAGGGGTTCAGGTGAAACCCGCTGCAGTGGCCACAGTCATCCCCGGCGGCCAGCCGTACGAGGTGCCGCTGCATATTTCGGCGGACGCCCCGATTCCGATGTCCGAGGCTCAACCGCTGCTGGTGCATTGGCAAGCCAACTACGACAGCGCCGCCAACCAGCCGTCCCTGCAACTCGAAGGGCAGTCCATCATCACCTTCGATTCCCCTTTCACCGTCCCCTTCCGCGGCGCGCCCATCGCCATTGACGGCAAGCTGGACGACTGGCCCAGTCTGCCCTACAAGATGAATCAGCCCGCCCATGTCTACGTCAACGCTCCAGCCTGGAAAGGCCCGCACGACTGCCATTTCCAGTTTGCCGTGAATTACGACGCGCAATACCTGTATGTCGCCGTCAAAGCGTCTGACGACGAGCTGTGCTTCGACGGATGGAAGTACTGGGAAGACTTTGTCATGCTCTGGGTGGACGCGCGTGGTTCCGGAGCCGATGATCCGAAGACATGTGTCTTCAGCGCCATCGCGGGCCCCGAAACAGGCGCCGAACAAAAAGTCGAATTTGAAGAGGGAGAAGCCCCGCAGGGTCTTCTATCGGCGAGCATGGCCACGGCCGACGGCTTTGAGGCAGAATTTGCCGTCCCGGTAAGCTATCTCAATGAACGCCAGCAAGGCCAGTGGCGCCAGGTTCGCTTGAATATTTCGGTTAGCGACTTCGACCGTCACGACGCTCGCGATGGCGCGACCGTTCTCTCGTGGCGGCCACAGTGGTTCCGGCCGGGGGATCACCCGCAGTCGGGTCTCTTTATCAGAGAAGCCGAAGCCAAATAGGCGCGCGGAGACAAGCTGACACTGGCAACGCGTGGGGCGAAGGTTCGCGTGCGCGTGGCCGCAGGGGGCGTAGTTGGCTTGCGCGTTCAGAGACCTCGTCAGCCCGTGCACGGACAGGCGTGCCTGTTCAGCCAGATCAAGGGTGTCCGGCACTGTCGTTTCATAACGCGTCCCCCAGCTTCAGTTTCTCCGGGCGGATTATCTGAGCCGGATTAGTGGATGCGTACGCTGCGGCCACTCCGCACAAGAGACCTGCACAGAGAGTCCGCATCATTGTCCGCCGTCTTTCCTCGCCATGTATCCGCCGTTGCGCGGCGCGTGTTTCGACCTTGCTTATCAGGATATGCGCAAGAGTGTCTCGCCAGAAACGACTCGTTCGACAACCCCAGCGCTCCTGTCACGTTCCTACTTCTCCCGATACAGAACCACGGGTCCCAGCAGTCCGCCGGTACCCAATTCATTCTGGAAATCCCGGACGCACACCAGAGCAATCCGGTTGTCTCCGGGTTTGACGGCATCCGTGATGTCGAACGAGGCTGGCTGGGCATACCCCGTAAATGCATCGGTCTGGATGGCCGTTGTTTTGCCTTCTGCGTCGCGGCTTTCCGTTGAATAGAGGATATGGCGGCCGTTGAAGAACAATTTCGCGCTGCCATCCGTGGCCGCCAGCCACAAGTAGGCTTTCTTGCCCTGGCTCACGCCGGAAAGTTCGACACTGGCGCGGTACCACATGGCGCCCATGTAGTCGTGCAAGCCGAGGCTCGACCAGGTCTGCACGCACGGGTCCGTGCCGCTCCATGAGGAGTCGTCAAAACCAACTTGCATCCACCCCAGCTGTTCTCCCTGTTGTTCCTTGTCGGGCTGATACCTGAACTGCCGTATCGGCTTGGGCGTGAGCAGCACAAAACGATTTGAGTCCGCAATCCGGGCCGCATCGGTATAGGTCGCGCTGTGGAATGCCTTGAAGTAATTAATGTTCAAGCTAGGCGTCCAATACATTTTCCCAAAGGACTTCTGTGGCGCGTACAATTCGGCCAAGGCAAGGGCGCGATCAGTGTAAGACGTTGCGTCCGTGGGGAGGGTGTTGAAGCGCCCTTCGGCAAGATCGTAACGCATCTTCATGAAAAGCTCGAACAATGAAAGAGAATCATTGGCGATCTGCACCCGCTTTCGCTCTGAATCGTTTTCGCAGGCGGCCCCGGCTTCGTCCATATATTTGCGAAGCTGAAGCAAGCGGTCCGGTGTAAATCGGACAAGGTATCCCCAGGCACAGCCTGAATACTCGGGGGTATTCACCCAAATCTCGTCCACGGCATTCCAGTAAGCGCTCATTTGCCGGCTTGCATGGCAGTAAAAACGTGTATTGACCTCATTGACGATCTCTTGGGGGTCGGTGTGGGGATTCCATGCCAGGCGCAGGCCCATATAGATACCGTGCATGCTGGTTTCGAAGTTGGCTATGCCCTCAGGCTGCCAGAACAGGCAATTGTTGCGGAACAGTATCGGAACGTCTGTTTTCCACTTTGTGATCATGGGGTTCGGCGCGCACGATTCCGCCAGGAACCATGAATACAGGTAACAGGAAACCGCCGGTTTGGCTTTGCCCCATCCCTCGACAATATAGCGGAGGTCCTTGTTGCCGGGTACGTTGTCGTCGGTCATCGGATGCGCGCGGCTGTAGGAGATGGGCGCTAGCTGCGGGTAGAGATTTGGATGCACCTGTTCTCTCAGCGGAGGGCGGGTGAACTGAACGTAAGCCAAGAACCCAAGCTTGATGTCAGGGTATTGGGATGCTACGCGTTCGGCAATCAGATTGGCAAAATGAAGATACCGGTCAGTAATCGAGACACAATTCATCGAGGCGTCCCAGTCTCCTGTGTCCAGGCCCCGGCATTTCCCGCACTCGCAGAAGTCTGTGCCGTCGCCCGGCGAAATGGAGATCGAAGGGACGGGGTCCTTATCCAGACGAGCAACAATACCGTCAGCCACGGCTGCGGCAACCTCCGGGTTGGCCCAGCACAAGCGATGCCCAACATCGCACGGATGAAGAGAGCGCTTCCCGCCAATTTCCGCGTTCCAGTCCGGGTGTTGTTCCAACTGCTCCTTGGTAAGATAACCCTCCAGCGCGTGTCCCGCTGCAATCGGCAGTCCACCGGCCCGGTTCCGCCGTGCGTAATCGGGGTCTGCGTGCCAAATACCCCTGTAGATCGTGAAAGGCGCCAAGCTTGTGTCGCCCTGTTCGAGGGCGATAGTCTTTGTTTCGGGAACGACTTCGCCCAGTTCGCTGGGCATGTACCAGCGACATCCGAGCTGATCAAGAAGCTCATAGATTGCGTAACTCACCGCCAGGTCAGATTCGCCCACAAGTCCAACCTCGTTTTCGGTAACCACAATCCGAAATCCCTGTTGGTACGGAAAGGAAAGTGCGGGCGCGCCAAACCTCTCCGCGGCCAGTTCACCGATAAGAATGGGAATGCCCGTGGGGGTGGTCTCTGGCGGTCCGATTCGGCACTCGATTGGTGCGCCGCTCATTTTCTCGAAGTAGAGCGCCAGATCCCTGACCGACTCGCGCAAACGCCTGCGGTTCTCCTCGGCTTGCCTGGGAGTGTCGGGTTGGCCGTCCGTGTTCAGGTCGGGATTCATGACCCGCTCGGTCACATAGATCACGCATCTAGCTTGGCCGTTGTCTACAAGGACGGTTTGAGCAGCATCTGCCTTGATTAAAGAACTTGCCGCACCCAGCACAACAACAGCGACGGGAATTGCCCCGAAAGAGTTTCGCATTTTATGGTCTCCAGAATATCGGTGTTCGTTAGTGTATACTTCTGCCCGATGGAATTCCTGCCGCGTGTTTCCGCTGATAGACGTCCTGTGTTACGCACTCACGGAACCTGCCTTGTTCACGAAAGGAACGGGGAACGGCATTCGCACCGGGTCAAGGCGACAACCAGTCAGCCAACAGCATCACGGACGCAACCATCACTATAACGACGCCGAGCAGAACAATCGCGCCCCGTATCGATTCGCGCGGCGCCTAACAGCATCACTGCCGTGAACGTGACGCAGATGAACAGGGCGAACACGGAATAGACCACGCCGAACCACAGGCCGTATCGGCGTTCGAAGAAATCCGACGTGGTCAACACCCGTGCGCGGCGGAACACGGGCGCTAGAAACCATGAGATCGGCAGGGTCAGCAGCATGGACCACTGGTACCAGAATCCTGACGGCCCGAACTTGTAGGATTGGGCGGCCACCCCAACGGCGTTGTCGGCGTGCGTACCCGCACCGAAGGCGAAGAAGATCATCAGGACCTTTCCGAACCTCCGGCCTCCCATCAAATAATCTTCGCGGTTCTTGATCAGGCGGGCGCTGATTACGCCAATTCCGATTACCACGAGGAAGTATGAGATAAGAACAATCAAGTCCAGGATGTGAAAAGCGGGCATTTCCCGGATTGCTCCCCGAATTCAGGCCGCATCCCCTGCACGTTATTATGCAGGCGCTGAGAGGGAAATCAATGTTGAGTTCGCGGCAGCGCCCTTGCGCAAATGTAGCCTTTCCGGCTGTTGTAGGTTTGCGGAGGCCCGGCGAGGAATTTTGACGCGCCTGGAAATCGTAAGGATAATGCCATTCGTCTCAGGGCCCGGAAGCCGTGGGCACACCGGGTGAAGCACGTTCATATCATGGAGGGTTGCGAGATGCAGACTCGACGCCTGTTCACGTGTTGCGTCGCCGTATCGACGCTGCTGCTGGTTGCGAATGCCGCATGGGGCCAGACGCTTCCGAAAAACCGGCGGGCGACCATCGGGCCGCCGATTGTTTACCTCGAGCCGGGCGGGGAGCGGCAATTCAAGGTGGTGATGATCGCGACGCGGCTCATGGCGGCGGCCGTTCCCAAAGAGGTCAAATGGGCCGTGAATGATATTCCCGGCGGCAATGAGCAGCTCGGCACGATCAACGCGGACGGCCTCTACCGCGCGCCGGCATAGGCGCCTTCGCCCTGCGAAATCCACGTCTGTGCCGAAGTGCCCGAGGCAGCGAACCGGTTCCTGTGGTCCACGGTCGTCGTTGGCGACGCGCCGCCGGCGTACAAGCGTTGCGGCTACTGGTCCGAGCCTGTCCAGGAAGGCAAGGGAAGAACCGAGCACCTTGTTGATCCCCATGGCATCGGGTTGGACGCCGACGGCAATATCCTCGTTGCGGACCAGCTGGGGAGCCAAGTGGTGCGTTTTACCCCGGAAGGCGCCTTCCTCGGACCGATCGGCTCGGGCAAGGGCAGCGAGCCGGGGCAGTTTACCGAGCCGCGCATCGTTACGACGGACGCACAAGGGCGGATCTTCGTGAGCGACAGCAAGGGAGACCGGCCGCGGATACAGGTATTTGATCGTGAAGGGAAGTTCCTGCAGATCTTCGCCGAGAAGGGAATGAAGCCGGGGATGATCCTGCGCGCGCACGGGATGGGGTTCGATCCGGCGGGGCGTCTGTTCGCGACGGATGTCGATAACATGCGCGTGAGCGTGTTCGACAGCAACGGCGGGTATCTGTATGACTGGGGCAAGGAAGGGCTGAATCCCGGCGAGTTCAATTCCCCGCACGGATTGCACGTGGACAAGAACAGCGACGTGCTCGTAACCGGCTACTACGGGCCAACGCAGAAGTTCAACTCCGAGGGCGATTTCCTGCTTGCGTTCTGCCACGGGGACCCGCCGGACGGACCCGTCTATTTCCACAACATGACCGGCGACCAGTGGGGCGATGTCTACATTTCGGTTCGCTCGAAGGGTGGTTATCAGGGCGCAATCCAGAGGGACGGCAAACACATCAGTTTCGTGAAATACAACAACAACGGGAGCTACGTCACGGGGTGGAGCCTGTCGAACCCCGAGCATGGAGAGACGTCTGCGGTGGTTGACGCCCATGGGCGTTTCTATGCTTTGTTCAAAGGGGAGAAGGAGATGGGAGTAGAGATCTTTCAAGAGGAGTAACTACTCCAACCGGACCTCGGCCTGAACCGCGATTGGGGGGTGTCATCGGTGGATGAACACGACCTCGTGGCACTTTGACACGCTCACGTCAACAACCTGGCCTTCAACCCTTGCTTCCGCCCCAGGGCCCTGTACGGTCACCGACGAGAAAGGCCGATTGACAGTCACGCGTGCCGTGTATGGCATTTCTTCTTCCATAATGGACGGAAGCACTCTCCGCCCTTCTCCCAGAATAGCGGCGACGCTTGTAGGCGGCGCAAAGAAGCTCAGGAGATGAACAAGCAGCCGGTTGCGGGCTTCATCACGCGTAACGACGATCTCGACGTTGTGCGGCGCCTCCACGATGACTTCGGGCTCGGGGTATAAATACCGAATGGCGTTGTGGATAAGGTCCCGGTGTTCGGGCGCGCGGTATTCGCTCGACATGGCTTCGTCCACCGCGCACGGCATATAGACGACTTCTCCCTCACCGATACGATTAACGAATACGGCCGGCGCGACGGACTCCTTGGGCGACATGCGCTCCTGCCAGATATTGTTGGACGTGCGGTGCGCCACCATGAGTTCGCCGAACGCGGCTGCCTCTGTTGGCTCGCACACGGCAATGGGTCCCCACGTGAGCAGCGGCCAGTCGCCGGGGATGCCGTTCAGAAGCCAGCGCGCGTCGTCCGCGGCAATCGTCCTCGAAAGGCGCACGTAATTGTCGAAATGCTGGTCCTGCACGCGAACAAGGCGCGTTCCGGTAAGTCTCGCGATGGAACTATCGCTCTGAAGTTGACCGAGTTTATCGTACAGGCCCGTCAATCCCGTCACGAACATCCGGCCTCCCTCCGTCACATACTGTTCGAGCAAGCCCACTTCGTGCGAGGATAGAATCGCGGCGTTGGCCAAGTAGACGACTGGAAACTCACGGAGACGTTCGAGCGACACGCTCTCATCCATAACCATGCCCACGGTAACATGCGATTGGACGAGCGCCTTGTGTGCCCCCCAGATTGCGCGCATATACTTGACCGTGTCGTCGCGGCCAAACCAATCCCGTGAACGGGCCGAATAGTAGAGTCCCACCTCCTGGAGCGGCTTGTGCCCGAAGGTATCCGCTTTCTGGAGAGCCTCCCCGAATGCTTCGCCAAGCCGCTGATATGCTATGGGGTCCATCGACCCCTCGTAGTTCGCCTTGTCCACGACCGTGCATTGGGCGCCATGGGCGAGGTAGGTGAGCACCTCCCATTTCAGCTCAGCGGCCGGGCGCACCGTGAAATCGTGGTAGTCGTAGATCGAACGCGAACCCACACTCTGCACCAATCCATCGGGGCGGGCGCCCTTCATGAACAGCGTGATGAGACTTGGATTGTAATGGCCGAAGCAGAAGGGTAAACCCTCCGCCGTGACGAAATGGCCGTCCTTGGCGTGTTGGACCGGAAGCTGAGCGACCGGCCACGAGAACGGAGGGCTGCCGTGGTAGTTGAAATCAACGGATATGTCGGGACGCGACGCCTTCACAAAAGCCTGCAGTTGTTCACGAAACCACGTGTCGGAATCGTAGCGAAACCGCAGCATCTTGTCCCACGTGTCGTCCCACGTTACGCCCGGCGGCATATCTACCTGGTACGTATCGCGGAAGGCATTGCGGCAGAAGTCGCACCAACATCCGAATGGTCCGAAGAAACCAAAATCCAGCATGTCAAAATGGAACCCGGCGATATCGTATTCCATCATTTCGGCGGCCACGTTTTTTATGAACTCGAGGTAGCCGGAGCGGTAACAGAGCCTGCCGCCGATGTCGTTTCCGCCCGGGTCTTTCATACGCCATTCGGCGTGGGCCTCCCAGGAAGAATCGTCGTACTGCACCTGGCAATAGGCGATGACCGGCATGCTGTGCGGCCCGGCCTCGGCGATGCACTCGGCCAGAAGATCGCGTTCGCCCAAACCCGGACACTTTTGTGCAACGCGTGAATTGTAGTAGGCAAAGCGCATGTCTTTCATGAAGGCCACAAGGTATTGGGCCCGAGCCGTGAGGAGGTTCTCGATAATTTGCTTCCCTGTCGCCTGCGACATGTATATTTCGCGATCGAGTGTATTCGCTCCGGTTGGTCCGTACTCGATTCCCACCAGATACCGCTTGTACCAGGGTTCCGTGTTGGCAGCGAGCGCCCCCGATCGCGGCTTGGTTTCCTCCGATGTCGAGGCAACATCACCTGGAACTCCCACGGCGCTTGCTGCCGCAGCTGCGCCAACGGAAGCCCTGATCATCTCGCGCCTGGTCCACTCGGTTCTCATGATGATTCCTCTTTTCTGCCCGCGGAGCGTCGTGCCGCCCGCCGCTCATGAAGCCATACCCGAGACTTCCGCATCACCCCTTCTGCGGCCGCCACGGGCAACCTGTCCATCAGTCTAGAAGCCCTCACGCAGGGCTTCAAGACAGTTTCTCCAGCCGTTTCGCGCGTTCGAGACACAAGATCAAGGCGGGCCGTCCTCGGGGCGGCTGCGTGTCCACGATTTCATGGCGTATTCCTGATTCAGACGCTTAATCGTCAATAGCCCGTTGCACTTGCACTATTCACAGCTACATCTACGGGAACCCACGTTGGCGATGAGGTAAACCGTGTCCGGGTGAGGGGAAGTATTGTGAAGGCGACGCCGTCGTCGAGTTTCAGTTCGGCAACATCAATTGCGCGAGCAACAGGCTCTCCCGCTCTTGTATCCTCGGCCATGATGTCGAGCCAGTACCGCCCTGGGGGTACGGACTCGGGCGTGCGAACGGCAACCGCGACCGTGAGGGAATCATTGACGCCAAGAGGCAACGAACCTGCGGGTTTCTCGATGCGCCATCCCTCGGGCAGCTTTCCGTCAACTTGGATTTCGGCGTCTTCCAGCGACCAATTGTGGAGAATGAGTTCGGACTCCACAAGCCGGCCGGGGTAGACAGCCGGAAACGCATCTGGCCCTTCCATCCAGACACGCTTGTCGCGCACGACCAAGCGGTCGTCCTCCGCCTGAGGCGTCAATTGGCCGCCGGACACCGCGCAGTGAGGCAATGACCATGCCGGAAGCTTCATCCAGGCGAACGGAGGGCCGTTTACATAGAGCGTCTGGTCCCGGATGGAAATACTCCAGCCGTATTCCTTCTGAAGGTCTGCTTGCAAGCGCCAGTCATCCTCGCTGAACGCCGCCATATTGAAACTAGCCAGGCCATGGGCGCCGCCGCGTAGAACATCGAGGGACTGGATAAGCACTTCTTCGGGCGTATTCTCGCCGGGGTCCCACTCCCGGGCCACGGAATCCCACAACTCCGCTTCCCCGGCTATGGCGGTTACGTGGTCGCGTATCCACTTTTGATGCTGGGCCCGGTCGCTCGTATAGCTCATCGGGCAAACAACGTCGACCAATCCTTCCCGCGCCCACCGGGGCCAGTCTTGGCCAAGCATCCGGGCATGATCCAAGTTGGCGAATACGCAGACGGAAAATTTCAGTCCCGCGCGGTCACACATCGCCCTCACCCTCTGCACCATTCCGCCGATGACGGAATTCCGCATGTCCGCGTACTTTTTTGCGAGTTCGTGATCTTCGAGGTCCTCCTCAGTCACTTCGTGGCGTCCGAGCCATTTTTCGTAGAGGGCGTGGCACGCGGCGCATGAGCAGGGGCTGTCGTCCGGATAGCGGATAAAGTCGAGGTTCACGCCGTGCAAGTACTCGCGAAACTCCAGCAGAAAAGGTTCCGTCCACGTGACCCATTCAACCTGGTTCTCGGGCCATGACGGGCAGGAAATACCCTGGGCCTTTGTCCAATCCATCTGGAAGAGGCGCTCCGGGTGTGCTTTGACATCCTCCTCGGAATAGCGCGCCTGCGCGAAGGTTCGTAACCAGAGGCGGATACCATGTTTCTGAGCGGCGGCGTAGATTTGCCGGTAGAATGCTTCTTCGCCGCGCATAAAGAAGTAGTCCCTCATGCCGATGCGCTCCATCGGTTCCATCCTGGCGTCCATATTTCCATCCGGGAAGTCTTCCTGAGGTTGCTGTGCCCATGTGCCGTAGTTCAACCGCGCCGGGACAAACCATTCCCCCTCCGGCGGGTTGGACACGCCCGCGGGTTCGCCAGCCGCGATGATCGCGGGGAAAAGGGCTAATAGCAAGACACGTGCCGCGGAGCATCTCATGGAGCATTCCCCCAACAAGTGACTTTGCGGCGTGTTGAGCTTCCGGGCACCCGCGGCGGCGGAGAACCCACCGCACGTCGAGGATACTCACCGCCCAGCGCCCAATTCGTTGATAAGCCCACCTGAGATTGCCGTCTTCTCCGAACCGGCCTTAGTCCGCACTCCGCAGTCATTATAACTTCAGTTGCGTCCCGTATGGCGGCGGGTCTCCGCATACCGTTCTTCGTCAAGGAAAACGGGAGAGAAACATGGGGCGGGGGCAGACAAAGGTATTGCCAATTCAGGGGAAGGAGGCAGATACTGAGATTTCAGACCGCTCAGGGCAGGGGAAGAGGCGGCAAGGGAGGCGGTTATGAAGAAGTTCGTGGCTGGATGTCTCGTTTCGTTGGTGATCCTCGTGCTTGTGGTGATTGGCGTTGTGGCATGGGCATTCAAGGCGGGAGCGAAGGAGCAGGAGAAGTTCTTTGCCGCCGTCTACTCCGGGGACCCACAACAAGTGCTGGCCCTGTTTGACCCAAGCTTAGTCGAGGAAGTGGATGAGCCGGTTATTGCGGAGTGGATGAATGCAATGAAAGAGACCCTTGGCGAGCCGGAGGGTCTCAAGGCCTCGAGCTTCAACACCAACAAGAAATACGAAGACGGCGTGGTCGTTACGGAGTCGTCGGGAAAGATCCGGTTTGAGAAGGGCGAGGCCGAATCCAAACTCGTTCTGCACAACGGCAAGATCGTCGAGTTCAACGTGACATCTGACAAATTGGGGCAGTGGTTTACCCAGTTGCCGAGCACGCAGCTCTACGAAGAGAAGGGGCGCCAATGCCTTGAACTGACCATGGCGGGAAAAGTGGATGAAGCCCGCGCGCTTATGCACGAAGCGCTTCAAAAAGAGCTGCCTCCAGAGACCTTGCGCGAATTCGCACAAAGCAATCAAAGCGAAGCCGGGGCTCTTCAATCGGTCACGTGTCAGTCCAGGGAGTTCTCTCCGGACGAAACCCCATGTCTGACCCTTATCTACGCGATCCAGTGCGAAAAGAAGGCGCTGACGGGAAAGATCGAGTTCACGTTCCCCGGTCTAAAAGGATGCCTGACTGCGCTAAACATCTCTCCGGCGGAATGAGAAGTGAGCAGAGGAGTCGCTTCATGGGTGTTGGTTTTACGCCGACAGGGTGTCGTTCACGGCTTGCCCGGCGCTATATAACTATAGGCGCCACAAGAGGTAATGGCGCGCATTGGACCAGGAGGTCCGGTGTTGATTCCGCTCTTGCGCATGAAGCCCGGTCCGTGGCCACGCGGCATGAGGCGAGCACGTTTCCAATTCTTGACCTTACTTGGTTGCTGGTGGTAGCATAATTCGCGTTTTATGATATCCAGAACATAGGAGACAACTAGTAACCGCCACCCTCCGGGGAGTTGACAACTCCTGCCGTGTTCGGGAATGCGGTGGGAGCGTCTGATCGGTCCCACTGCAAAAGAGGTGGAGTTACGCCCGCCTTCCCGGCCTTACCGGTGCCGATGGCAGCGAGAACTGTTTGCGGGCGACACGTATGGCTTCCGCGGGCAGCAATGTGGCCGACACGAGAGGCCCTGTGGAGAGGTTCGCACTCCGTCAGCTGCCCGCTGCGGAGGAGCGTAAACCGTTTAAGAATCGCCCGGTACGAAAGACAACATATGGCAAGCGCCACGGGGCCGGCGCGATGACGAATTATCCACCAAACTTAGAATGGCCGGGTTTCATCCAACCGATATGAGGTTGTGCAGGCCTTGAAAACGCAAATTGAGAAGATCCTTCAGGCGGAGCAAGACGCCAGAGACCGTGTCGCCGCAGCTGAGGGAAAAGCGCGGGAAATCGCCGCCGCAGCTGCTGCCGAAGCGTCCCGCATCACCGCGGAATACCGGGAAAAGGCCAGAGCGGAGGCCCAGGAGTCCCTGGAAAACGCTCGTGCGGAGGCCGAGCGCGAAAAGCAATTGATTATTCAGCAAGCTCGCGACGAAGCCGGGCAGATCACCGGCGGGCAATGGGCCGGCGATTCGTCGCGGGTAGACCAGGCTGCCCGCTCCCTTGCTGGACTGTCCTGATGCGCGCGCTTGCCCGATATGCCGAGGCGAACGCCATTATTCGCGCGAGCCTGTCCGATCTGCTTTCACGCAGCCAGTTCGATGATATTCTTCGCGCGGGCGCATTTCAGGAGTCCTGGAACGCGTTGAGGTCCACGGCCTATGCGGCCTGGTTGCCGGAACTCTCCCAGCCGTCGCCGCTTATGGCCGAGCGCGCCCTGAAAGACGCGACGGGGTCACGATTCAAACGGGCGCTTCGCTCGTTGAGAGGTAAGACGCGGGACGTAGGGTCGCTGCTTCTTTCGCGGTGGGAACTGGACGATCTCCACGAAGCGCTCAGGGCATGGCATGCAAAAGATGAAACGTATGCTCGGCTTGTTCCGAGTGTCAGTCTGGCACACGACGTTCCGTTTCTTGAGATTGCCAAGGCCGATACCCTCGAAACGGTGGCTGCGTTGCTCCGGGGTACTCCGTACGCGGACCCGGTTCTCGAGAGTGCGCGTACTTACAGAGAGACCCGAACGCTTTTCCATCTGGAAATCGCCCTGGAGAAGCGGCATTACCGCAGCCTGCTCAATGCCATCAAGAATCTCGGCGGAAACGACGCTACCGACGGTTTGCGGCTGATCGCCGCGGAAATCGATCTGGTGAATCTTTCGTGGCTTTCCCGCTGTGCTTCCTATTACGGCGCTCCCGCGGCTTTGCTCCGCGAAGCCATGATTCCGAATATCTCCGCCCTCTCGAGCACGCTTGAAAAAGCACAATTCTCGCCCGAGGACCTGGAAGAAGTCTCGCTGCAATACCTGTCGGAACTTGCGGGGGACAAGGGAGGAAACCCGCCCGGTCTCGAACGGATTGGACTCCTCGAATCGCTCGTGACCGAGTCAGCCACGGACGCGGCCTGGCGTCGGCTTGCAGGGTTTCCTTTCTGTATCGCCTGCGTTATTGCGTTCTATTCTTTGACACGTACCGAGTTGCGGAATCTGCGCGGGATCTTCGCCGGATTGGCCGCCGGGTTTTCCCCTGAGGGACTCTCCGGCAAGCTTTGCGGAATCAGGTGAGGCATGATGCTGGTCGCCGAGAAGATGAGCCGTTTCACCGCCGTCATCCTTCGTGACGACATGCAGGGCGTCATGGAAGAAGTCGCTCGCGCGGGGGTGCTCCATCTCACTGGCGTCGAGGAAACCGAATCGTGGGCGCGCGACCTCGCCGACATCGACGTAAAGCGTCTGACAAAGGAGTGCCTCGACCGCAAGACCAAGCTGGAAGGCCTCGTGAAGGACATGCTAAGCGAGCACGGCGCGCCGGAATCCGCGGGATTTGCGGAAGTCTCCGGCGCGAGTCTGGCCGAGATCGATGCCGTCATTGCCAGCGCCGAAGCCGCTATCACGCCTCTCTCCGAATCGCGCATCCGGCTCACGGATCGGCTTTCCCGGCTTCAGGCCACGCTTTCAGGGCTCGATGCCCTCGTTCCCCCGAATCTGCCCCTGGCGCGGCTGCTGCGCTCTTCGATGCTGTATACCGCGGTGGGCGTCATCGCACAGAATCAGCTCCCGAAGCTCGAATCGCTCCTGAAGGACATTCCGTCGGTTGTCGTGCCTTACCGGCGCATCGCGCGTGACGTTCACGTGGTGTGCCTCGTGCTCCAACGAAACAAGGAAACCCTGCGCAAAGCGCTTCATGACACCGCGTTCGCGGAATTGCCGATTCCCCAGGATGTCGCCACGATCACGCACGAAGCGAAAGGCGCCCTCCTGGATGATCTCCAGTCTGTTGAGACCCAACTTTCCGAGAACAAAGCCGCGCTTCGTGCTGCGCAAGAGGCGGCGTGGCCCGCTGCTGCGCCGGCGCTGCAACGGTTGAGCGCCGGCTTGCTCATACTGCGCATTCAGGACTCGTGCAAGGTCACCGAGCGCACCTGTGTGTTCGCTGGCTGGGTCCCCCGAGACCAAGCCGCCGCGCTTGTCGATGCCATCAGGGAGAAGACGCACGGCCGTGCCATTGTCGAGGTGACCGAAGCTGAATCGCTCGAACCGGTCCAACAGGGAGAGGTAGAGGTGCCGGTGCTTTTCAACCGGCCGAAATTCTTGCAGCCGTTCGCGCTTCTGACTGAAGGATTCGCGATTCCGTCGTACACGATGATCGACCCGACGCTGTTTGTGGCGATCTCGTTTCTCCTCATGTTCGGCATGATGTTTGGCGACGCCGGCCACGGCCTCGTGTTGTGCGCCCTCGGCGTTCTGTTCGTACTGAAAGCCCCCCAGTACAAGGACGTCGGCAAACTGGCCATTTACTGTGGGGCCGCCTCGGTGATTTTCGGCCTCCTATACGGCAGCATTTTTGGTCTCGAACATCTTCTGCCTGCCCTGTGGACCAAGCCCCTCGAGGGGATTAACGATCTGTTCGCGTTCGCAATAGTGTTCGGAATCCTGTTTGTCAGTCTCGGCATCATACTCAACGTGCTCAATGCCATCCGGGCGCACGCGTTCTGGGAGTCCCTTTTCGACGGCGCCGGCCCTCTTGTCGGCATCATCTACTGGTCAGGCATCGGCCTGGTCGTGAAGTCGTTTTTCTCGACTTCGAAGACGCCGCACTCCGCGTGGCTTGTGGTGCCGATGGCGCTCGCCTTGACCGGGTTCCTGCTCAAAGGCCCCTTGCTGAGGCTGTTCGGAAAGCAACAGCGGGCTTTTCCCGAGGGGGCCATCACGTATGTCATGGAGTCAGCGGTGGAAGTCATGGAAGTCTTCATGGGCTATCTGGCCAACACCGTTTCCTTTATTCGTGTTGCCGCATTTGGCCTGGCGCACGCCGGACTGTTCGTCGCCGTGTTCAGTCTGGCGGAAATCGTGAGCGGCGCGCCTGGCGGCCGGCTCTTGTCATTCATCGTTATCGTTGCAGGAAATGTGCTCATCATCGTGCTCGAGGGCGTCGTGGTCACGATCCAGGCGTTGCGACTCGAGTACTACGAGTTTTTCGGCAAGTTCTTCAACCGGACTGGGCAGAAGTACGCACCCGTTGGGGTTTCGTCAACTCCTCAGGATGCGGCAAACTGAAAGGTGGAACCGATGTATAAGGGAATCTCACGTGAACAGCGGGCAATCTTGGCTGCGGTCTTCTTGACCGTGACGGTGCTTGTGACTGCAATCTGGTGTACCGGGGCATGGGCGCAAGCCGGGGAGGGGAAGATGCCTCCCGCCTCTGAGTCGCCAAACGCTGGCTGGGCCTATCTTGCAGCAGCGTTGAGTGTTGGTCTCGGATGCGTTGGCGCGGGCATTGCCGTTGCCTACGTGGGAAGCGCCGCGGTCGGCGCCGTGGCCGAAAAACCGCAGCTTGCCGCAAGGACCCTGATCTTCGTTGGGCTCGCGGAAGGTATAGCCATTTACGGGCTGATCATCGGCATTATGGTGCTGGGCAGGGTGTAACATGATACCGTTCGTCATCGGCGACAGCCAGACCGTGGCCGGATTCCGGCTCGTGGGCGTCGGGGGCCGCGCCGCCACCGGCCGCGACGACGCATTGGCCGCGCTTAACGAGGCTCTCGAAAAGCGCGAAATCGGCGTTATCCTGATCCCCGAACGCATGGCCGCGAAGATCCGCGACGAAGTCGACGCCCGGCTCTACGGCGTCGGTTTTCCCTTAATCCTCGAAATCCCCGATGCGTCCGGCCCCGTTTCCGACAGGCAGACCATCGAAGACATCGTCCGCAGGGCGGTAGGAGTCAGCATATGAGTGAGGACGCCCTGGAAGCGGGTGGCGTTCAGATCATTGAAAGCATCCTTTCGGAAGCGGACACGCGGGCGTCTCGCATCCTCGAAAGCGCCGAGAACGCGGCGAACGCCGTGCGCGATAAGGCGCGTAAGGATGGGGAGCGCGCGCGTGACGAGGTTTCGGCCAAGACCCGCGAGCGGTGCGAGCGAACGCGCACCCAGGAACTCGCTACGGCCAGGATCGAGGCCAAGCGGCTGCTTCTGGCGGCGCGTGAAACCGTGGCCGAGCACGTCCTTGAACAGATCAAGACGAAACTCGACGCCATACGGCGCTCCCCCGATGCCTATGCCCAGTCCCTGTGGAATCTGGCCGCGGAAGCCGTGGCTGCCATCGGGCTACCCGAAGTGGTCTTGAGAATCAGCAAGACGGACGCCGGGTTTCTGGGCGATTCGTTTGCCGGACGGCTCGCGGCCGACAGCCGCGTGTCCGCCGCGGGAGTATCCAAAGTGGGGCTTCAACTCGAAGAATACGACTTGGGCGGAGGCTGCACCGCCCAATCGCCAGATGGACGCGTGGTTTACGATAACACTTACAGGACGAGGATGCAGCGCAAACGGCGGGAGCTTCGCGCAATGATCGTCAGGGATGCGATGACAGGCCATGGTTGAACGCATTATCGGAACGGTAAGACGGGTTGTTGGTCCCGTGGTCGAGGCGGGCAACGTCTCCGGCGTGGAAATGCTCGAACTCGTCTATGTGGGTGAGGAGCGCCTCGTCGGCGAGATAGTGCGCATCCGCGGGGATGCAGCATGGATTCAGGTCTATGAGGACACGACCGGCTTGCGGCCCGGCGCGCCCGTCATCGGCCAGGGCGAGCCGTTATCCGTCGAACTCGGTCCGGGCCTGCTGGGAAGCATTTACGATGGTGTCCAGCGTCCCCTTGATGTCCTGCGCGCCCAGATGGGCGATTTCGTGTCAAAAGGCGTTCACGCGCCCGCCCTGTCGCGTGAGAAGCGCTGGGGATTTGCGCCGTCCCTGAAGCCTCCATGCAGCGTCTCCGGAGGAACCGTCCTCGGCGTTGTCAAGGAGACGGAAGTCATTGAACACCGGGTGATGACGCCCCCTTCGGTGCAAGGCGAGCTTGTGCGGGTCGCGGGAGCAGGTGAGTACCGTATCGAAGACTCATTGGCTACCGTCAGGACCGCGGCGGGCGACGTTGAACTCACGTTCTTCCACAAATGGCCGGTCCGCAAGGGCCGTCCCTACGCCAGGCGGCTGCCGTATGCCACCCCGCTTATCACGGGGCAGCGGGTGCTCGACACGTTATTCCCCGTGGCTCGCGGCGGCGTGGTTGTTGTGCCCGGCGGATTCGGCACGGGTAAGACCATGGTGCAGCACGCGATCGCGAAATGGTGCGACGCCGACCTCGTCGTCTACATCGGATGCGGTGAACGCGGCAACGAAATGACCGGAGTCCTCAAGGAGTTCCCGGAACTGATTGATCCCCGCACCGGCAAATCGCTCATGGAGCGGACGCTGCTCATCGCCAACACTTCGAACATGCCCGTTGCCGCGCGCGAAGCCAGCATCTATACGGGTATCACCATCGCCGAGTACTACCGCGACATGGGGTATGACGTTGCCATCATGGCCGACTCGACGTCCCGCTGGGCCGAAGCCCTGCGGGAACTTTCGGGCCGCATGGAGGAAATGCCCGCTGACGAGGGGTTCCCGGCCTACCTGCCGACGCGTCTTGCCGAATTCTACGAACGCGCGGGTCCCGTCACTACCCTCGGCGGGCACAAAGGCAGTATCACGACGATCGGCGCCGTGTCGCCCCCGGGCGGCGACTTCTCCGAGCCCGTCACGCAACATACGAAACGCTTCATCCGCGCGTTCTGGGCTCTCGATAAGCAGCTCGCCAATGCACGGCACTTTCCGGCCGTCAGTTGGCTGGAGAGCTACAGTGAGTATATAGAAGACGTGGCTCCCTGGTGGGATGAGAAGACGCACGAGGAGTGGCGTGAGGTGCGTTCGGCGATCATGGCCGTCATGCAGAAAGAAGCCCGGCTCGAACACGTCGTCAAACTGGTTGGCGCCGACGTTCTGCCCGACAGCCAGCGGCTCGTTCTCGATGTGGCCAACATGTTCAAGAACGCCTTTCTGCAGCAGAGCGCCTTCGACAAAGTTGACGCGTTCTGTGTTGCCGAGAAGCAGTTCATGATGCTGAACATCATCGTGACCTTCTATAACCTCGCCGCCGAAGCTATTCAAAAGGGCGTCACCCTGGCCTCGCTGAAGAAGTTGGAGGCCGTGCGCGATATCATGCAGATGAAGTACGAATGCCCCAACGACGAGCTTGACCGGCTCGCAAGTCTGTTGAAAGAAGTCGAGGAATCGATTCATGAACTCACGAGCATCTACGGCTGAAACCTCGAATCGCCAGCTGCTGGACGAACGCGAGTACTTCGGGCTTGACGAAGTCTCGGGGCCGATTGTCGCCGTCAGCGGGATCCACAATGTGGGCTATAACGAGCTCGCGGAGGTCGTCGACCGCAACGGGAACAGCCGCCTCGGCATGACGCTGGAAGTCTCCGAAGGGGCCGCCGTGATTCAGATCTTCGAGGGCACGGCCGGGCTGAAGCTTGCCGACACGCGCGTGCGTTTTCGCGGCCATCCGTTGAACCTCGCGGTCTCCGAGGAGATGCTGGGGCGGGCGTTCGACGGTCTGGGCCGTCCGTACGACGGGGGGCCCGAGACCGTCGGAGAAGACCGCAATGTCAACGGCCTTCCCGTGAACCCGACCGCGCGAGACTACCCGCGCAAGTTCATCCAGACCGGTATCTCGGCCATCGACGGCATGAACACGCTTGTGCGCGGCCAGAAGCTGCCCGTGTTTTCGGGCAGCGGCCTGCCCCACCGTCAACTCGTCGCCCAGATAACGCGCCAAGCGAAAATCGTTGGGGAAAACATCCCGTTCGCGGTCGTCTTCGCCGGCATGGGCATCAAGCACGACGAAGCCCGGTTCTACCTCAAGAATTTCGAGGAATCCGGGGCGATGGAACGCGTGGTTGCGTTTCTCAGCCTTGCCGACGCGCCGTCCGTGGAACGCCTCATGACCCCGCGGATCGCGCTGACAGCCGCCGAGTACCTCGCGTTTGACCTCGGCATGCACGTGCTGGTAATCCTGACCGATATGACCAACTACTGCGAAGCCTTGCGCGAAATCTCCACCCAGCGGCAGGAAATCCCGAGCCGGAAAGGGTACCCCGGCTACCTCTACAGCGACCTGGCGAGCATTTACGAACGGGCCGGCATGCTGAGAGACAAACCAGGCTCGATTACCCAGATACCCGTCGTCACGATGCCCAACGACGACATTTCGCATCCGATTCCCGACCTTTCGGGCTTCATCACGGAAGGCCAGATCGTGTTGGACCGGGATCTCGATCAGCGCGGCATCTATCCGCCCATTGCGGGCCTTCCCTCGCTCTCGCGCCTCATGAAAGACGGAATAGGGGAGGGGATGACCCGGGAAGACCACGCACACCTTGCCAGCCAGCTCTTTGCCTCTTATGCGCACGTAAAGGAAATCCGTTCTCTCGCCTCTGTCATTGGCGAAGAAGAGCTGACGGCGCTCGACCGCACCTACTTGGAATTCGGGGAGCTCTTCGAGCGCCGCTTCTTGTCCCAAGGTCTCGATGAAGACCGTTCGATCGAGCAGACACTCGACCTCGGATGGGAGATTCTGCAGACGCTTCCACGCGAGGAACTGCATCGGATCACGGAAGAGGAAGTCAGAAAGTACTACGGGAAATAACATGCCTGGCCAACAGATAGCACCAACACGGACCAATCTTCTGCGCCTCAAAGCCGAGCTCGCCTTTGCCCGCTCGGGATACGAACTGCTTGAGCAGAAGCGCGAGATTCTGGTCCTCGAACTCAAACGGTTCACCGCCCGCGCCATCGAGGCGCAACGAAAAGTCGATCAGCATCTGGCCGCGGCCTATGCTGCCCTTCGGGAAGCGCAATTCGCCACGGGCGTCTCGGGCGTCGCCTCCGCAAGCAACGCGGTCAATGTCGAACCGGTCATGAATCTCCGGGAGCGCAGGGTCATGGGCGTCTCGCTCCCCGCAGTGGAGCTCACGCTCCGAGACAATCCGCCCTACTACGGCCCCAGCGGCACCTCCGTTTGGACGGACGAGGCCGTTCAGCGGTTCAAAGATGCGCTCGGGTCCATCGCCGTCCTGGCGGAATGCCGGATTTCCGTGATTCGGCTTGCGCGCGAGATCCAAAAGACCATTCGCCGCGTCAACGCGCTCGAACGGGTATTCATTCCCGACTACCAAGACAGCCTGCACCATGTGGAAGGCGCGCTCGAGGAAGCGGACCGCGAAGCTTTCTTTGTCCTCAAGCTGATCAAGGACCGCCTCGAAGCCCAGGGGAGATAGCGTATGGCAGTTTTCCCGCACTTTGGAAAAGCCTTGGTCTATATCGAGACCAACGAACGCGGTCTCGAGGCCGCGCGCTACGCCATCGCCTGCGCAAAGCGAACCGGCGGGGAACTCCACGCCGTTGCCGTGGTCAACGAGCGAATTCTCGAGGAACTCACCAAAGCTCGAGTATTCCTGAAGGAAGAGGGACTCGATCTCAGGCGCGATGTCGAGGAAGACGGCAAACGGTATCTTGCGCTCGTACAAAGGCTTGCCCACGAGAAAGAAGTTCGTGTCACTACGGAACTCCTTCACGGCGTGGTTCATCGCGAAATCCTTGACAAGGCCAGGGAGATCAACGCTAGCATAATTATTCTTGGGGAAATCGAGGAATCCCTGAGCCGGAAAGACACCACATTCAACGAATCTGAGCGTGTTCTCTGCGACGCCCGGTGTCCTGTTCTCATTGTAAAGGGCAGACGCCTGGTGAAGGACTTTTTTGACTCTGCATAATGAGGCAGGCAAGACCGTTCGGGCGTGTCCCGGGCTCTTTCTCCGGGGTTTCGGGAATTGAAACCCGTGGGTGGGCCGAGAAGTCAAACAAGAGGCATTTTCAATGAATTACGAATTACGCTGGCAGGAAGTGTTACATGGCGTGACGGCCAACATGCGAAAGCCGGCGTGGAGGCATGAAGATGGTACTGAAGGAACTACTTAAGGCAGACACCATCCGGATCGACATAGACCAGCTCGACAAGTGGTCGGCCATCGAACGGCTCGCCGACCTGCTCGTTGACAGCGGGAAGGCCGCCGACCGCGCGGCCCTTGTCGATGCGATTGTGAACCGGGAGAAGCAAGGCAGCACGGGCCTCGGCAACGGCATCGCGATTCCCCACGCCCGCACCGACGGTGTTCGAGAAGTCGTCGCCGCTCTCGGCATCTCAGGTCCCGGCATGGATTTCGATTCGGCCGACGGAAAACCCTGCCACCTCATTTTCCTTATCGCCGCCCCGCTGCGCGAATCGACGAAATATCTCGAGGCCTTGGCGGCCGTAGCGTCGCTCGGAGAGCGTGCGAGTTTGGTCTCCCAATTGAAATCTGCACGCTCCGTAGACGACGTTCTCGCCTTCTTCGACGTTTTCCGGCACCGGGCGGATTGACGGCGGGTATCCTCTCTCACGAAAACTACATGGCCGGGGCCGGCCGCGAACGCAGAAATGGCGCGGGGAAGACAGGTTGAACACCGCCTGTCTTCCCCTCAGCGTTTTCGTTGGTTCTCACGCTTGGGCAGTCACTTCTTCAGCAGCCACACCTCAGCGACCTGGCAGCCGCGGTTGGGAGGCCGGTGCCAGAGCCACCGTTCCTTTTCTTTCGAGAGTTGCCACTCGAGTTCGAGCACGCCGTCCGCTGCGGCCTCTGGGGGAACATCGAAGTCGATGGGCTCCAAGACCTTGGGTTGAGGCAGCCAGCCGTGGATTTCCTGCACGCCGTCCGCTACGAGCCGCATCGTTGACCGGAAACGCCCCGCGTACGTAACCCGCAACACGTAAGACGTCCCCGGCTCCAATCCCTCATACCGCATGCGCAACGGCTGGCCATACAGGGTCTGGCCCTGGTCAAGCCAGGACAGCCGGCAGGCGCTGGGCTTGAGCGAGATGTTGTCCGTGGCGAACGAATACTCGCACTGGACCGAGTTCACGTAGCCGGGGTCGGCCTCCCACGCGGTTTCCCGCAACACATGGGGCTGGTTAAACGGGTTACCCAGGTCATCGTAGAATATTCCGGCAAGCGGCCGTTCGCGGTTTCTCACGGGATGCTCCCAGTTCGCAATCGAAGTGAGCCGCCATGTCTGCGCGGCCGTGTCCTTCAACGCGAGGATTTCCCGGAACTGCGCCTCCATCCAAACCCGGTTATTGAGCGGGCAGTCAATCGTGTCGAGCACGGCGCCGCGTTCCGGATTCTTCGCGAGATAGGGCGGATGGATGCTGAGCTGCATGCCGATGGTGTCAAACAGCAGCTGGCACAGTTCTTCGATCCGGTACCGGTATGTCCACGAGTCCGAGTCGCGTTCCGCTGCCGCCAGCTCGGCGCGTGCTTTGCTTATGGCGGTTTCGGACCCGAACTCGCTGGCGTGAAGCAGCACGGAGCAGGCCCGGGACTCGCAGCGGGCTTCGACGATGGCCCGGCGCCGCAGGTAGGCGTCGCAGTAGGCCCGCAACAGGTACATCTGGAAGCGCCAATTCGACTGAACCATTTCCGGATTGCGCAACTCGAGCGCGCGCCAATGCCGCAACGCCGCCTCGATCCCGAGATTCTCCGCGACGGGCCCCCGCCAATTGTCTTCGAGCATGCGCAAGCCTTTGGCGATGGGTTCGGCTTCCTGCCCGCCGAAGAAGACCCGGCCGTACTCGAGCAGAATGTCTTTGATGGGCATGTCCGGAGCCCAGCCCACTGCGCTCCATACGATCTTGTTAAGGTCGTCGTTCACGCCTTCCGAATAGGTCACGAAATTGCCGGTATCCGCCTGGGAGAACCGGGCAATGTGGCGCATGTCGCGCGGCCTGGGATTCGGCGCCTCGCGGTTCACGGCGTGGGCGAACACGCGATCCCAGTCCTGCACCGGGTATTGGCACCGTACGTTGTGCGTGATGTCGGGATAGTGACGTATGGGATAGCGCTTGGGCGTTCGCTCGCGCATTTCGTGCAGCGACATCTTGGTCCAGGGGCCATACACCACGCCGTCCAGCCATCCCGGCTGCTGCTTCTGCAGGTATTCGAAGAAGAAGTCGTTCTCGGGGTCCTCGAACGTCTGATTGGAAACCCAGAGTGTGGCGCCAGGGTGTATTTCCTGAATGAGCGGGGCCAAACGCTCGAGGAACGGCATCAGTACCGGCGCGGGCGTCAGGCCGCCGTCGCCACCGGGGACGAACACGGCATCGAGACCCGTCAGGCTCTCCAGCAATGCGCGCCAGCGTTCAAGCAGATGGCCGGCCTCGTCCGGTTTGCCCACATCGACTTCCGAAGGGATCTCTTGCCAGATCCAGCAGTCGATGCCGTATTCCTCAAGCACTTTCGACCATTCCGCGGTCATTTCCCACGTGGTCTTGGACATAAGAGGCCCCTTGGGCTCGTCGGGATAAAGCGACGTGGTGAACTCCACGGCGTTAGTGCCGAAAATGACCAGGTCGCGCAGATATTGCTCGAACTCGGGCGTTTCCCATGCGTCGAAAGCATTGGGCGTGTCCCGGTATCCGAGCTGGTGGCCGCGTATCGGGTATGCCGGCGCGGAGGATTCCTTCAGGCCGGCGGCGACTGCGACCTTGCCCGCGTCCAATTCCGCGATTCGCAGAAACCGGCCCACCGCGAACAACGTGCCGCGCGGATCGTGGCCCCTCAAGTGGACTACCGGCGCTTCGGGACGCGCCGAATCCACCCAGAGCGCATAGCCGTCCGCTTTATCCGGGACAACCAGACCTGCTGGGGGCGCCGCGCCGCCTGGTTGGGCGGCGGCGCCAAGGACGATGGCCGGGCGCGCGTCTACAGGCTGTTCCGGCGCTTGGGGTAGCCGGACACCCGTCCGGCGTTCGATCTCGTCGGACAGCATGTCCGCCGCTTTGGCGAGAATGCCGGAATCTTCAGGGACCACAATGACGCCCTGCGAGAGGTCGGCGAGTCTTCCCTGGCCGTCCTCGACCGCGGCTTGGGCCGGAAAGTCTTTTGCTTCTGCCCATTCCGGCAGGACGGCAAAGGCGTCGGCAAAGTTGATCAGCTTGTCGCAGTGACTGTCTGTCTGCCATCCCGCGCGCCGCAGCCGCCCGTAGAAACCGGTGATTTCGCCGGGACAGCCGTCGTCGTCGGTGTGATACGCCATCCACGTGAGGTTCCGGAAGGCGATTTCACCATATTCCTCGCCGCCCCCCGCTGCATAGAACATCGC
>DAOLNV010000052.1:28502-31958 GCA_035416745.1 Candidatus Hydrogenedentota bacterium
TCGCCGCCCCCCGCTGCATAGAACATCGCTGCCACGCCGCCAAGTTTCGAGCAGGCGCCGGACCATGGCCGGAAATCGATGTCTTGCTCGCACATGCTGGTGACGCCGCCCGCCTCCCACTTCGAGAAGTTGCGGAGCGCGAACTGGATGCATTTCTCGGCGAGCGCCATCCAGTCCGGCGCAAGCGCCTCTTTGCCCTCGATGAGGTAGCGCGCCATTTCGAGGGGCGCCCAGGAGGTCCGGTTGTCGTAAGGGACCTGATCCTCGAAGAACTGCATCCAGTGAGACTCGCCGCGGTTATCGGGGGCGGGGATCTGCACGTCGCGGACCCACTTCCAGAGCGTGTCGCGCGGGCCTTGATACTTATCGTGGCCCTTCGCGAGCAGTTCGTCGAACAGTCGGAGGATGAAGGCCATGTTGCCGTTACGCTCGCCCCAGTGCTGGCCCGTTACCGAGTCGACGCGGAACGGCCACGGCGCCTGTTCGGAGGTGCCGGGCCGCATGTTCTTGACCAGGCAGTCGGCGTTGTGGAGGGCTTGCTCGAGATAGCGCTGGCCGCCTGTGGCGTCGTACAACTTCAGCAGAGCGTACCCGGCCAGACCCCCTTTGTCGGGCTCGATCACGTTTTCGCCGTAATTCGAATCGCCTTGTGAACTCTTCTTGAGGGGGAAGTCGGTGTTGTTGCCTGTGCTTCGAGTGAACAGAGGATAGACGCCCTCGCCGGTGGTGTTGCACTCCTTCACCAGGTAGTCGCCTTGTGCGCGGGCCATATCGAGGAGATACGCATCGCCCTTGCCCGTGTATTCCCAGTATTTGAGATATGACAGAATACCCATGCCGCATTGGCAACCGGCCACGATATCGGTCTTGAAGGGTCTGAATGCGTCGTCAACAAAAGACGAACACACCCACGACGGATACCCATTCACAAGAACGCCGCATGTGCGGTACCAGTCGACCTCGCGCTTGACCACTTCTCCCAACGGGAGGTACGGGATGAGTTTTCCCGCGTCGTTGTAGCGGGCGGTGTGGAATCCGATACGCTCCGGGCGCGCCTGCCGGCCCCGGGGCCCGTCGGCCCATTCCGGCACGGCCGTGAGCGCATCCACGAAATTATGCACCACGTCGGTGTGGCAATCTTCCTGCCAGCTACCCTTCTTGAACTCGTCTTCGAGCCACAAGGCAGCGGGACCGCCGTCTTCGTCCACGAAATAGGTAGCCCAGTTCAGGTTCCGGTACGCCAGTTCCTTGTATTGTTCGCCGCCGCCAGCGGCATAAAACAGGGCCGCAACGGCCCCGAGTTTCGAGCATGCGCCGCCCCAGGGGCGCTTGTCGGAATCCTGTTCGCCCATGAGGACTACGCCGCCGGGTTTCTCGATCGCGAAGTGGGTCATGGCGAATTGGATGCACCGCTCGGCCAGGCTTTTCCAATCCGGGTCGAGTGCGTCTTTCTGTTCGATCAGATAGCGAGCCATCTCGAGGGGCGCCCAGGAATTCCGGTTGTCGTCCTCGGTCATATCCTCGAAGAACTGGATCCAGAGGCTTTGCTCGCGGGAGTCGGGCGCACCGATCTGATACGTTTTGATCCAATTCCAGAGCCGGTCCCGGGCGGGTTGATACTGTGTCATGCCTCGGGCGATGAGGCTGTCGAATAGACGCAGAATATACACCATGTTGCCGTTGCGTTCCCCCCAGTACTCGCCTGTGACGGCATCTACGCGAAACGGCCATGGCGCGCGGGCGGCGTCGCCATCCCGCATGTTCTGCACCAGCACGTCAGCGACGTGAGCGGCCAAGTCCAGGAATTCCGGGCCGCATTGCTCATGGTACAACGTCAAGAATGCATACCCGGCGATGCCGCCTTTATCGGGTTCGATGACGTTGGGTCCGAATTTGGCGTCTCCTTGTGCGCTGCTATCGATGGGAAGATGCGAAAAGACGCCCGTCGAGCGGGGGAACCGGGGATAGGCGCCTTCGTCCGGGGTCAGACAGTGCTCGGCAAGAAAGTCTCCCATCCGCGCTGCCTGCCGCATGACCCGCCGATCCGCTTTGCCGGTATAGCGCCAATACTTGACGTACGAAAGGATCCCCATGCCCGCCTGCGTGGCCGGAATGAAATCCGTGCGGTAGGCCTGGTACGAGCCGTTCATGAACGTGGTATGGAAGTAGACGGGATAGCCTTTTTCTCCATCCGGGCAGCGGAGATACCACTCGACCTCCCGCGTCAGGACATCGTCCCAGGAGGTCCAGGGAAGAAGCCGGCCGGCTTCGTCGTGGACCGCATCATGGAAGCCTATCCTGGCCGGCAAGGCCGCGGCGGCGTCCTCGGCCGCACGGCACGGCGGAACAACCGCCAGGAGTGCGGCGAACAGCGTGGCCCCAAGAACGCGCACGGATCGAATCTCACAGCCTTTCATACTCGCTCTCCTTATGACACATGACGCGGCTAAGATGCCCCGGAAGTCCAGCGCCGCCCACGGTTGTCACGGCCGCACATAGAGCACCTGGTTTCCTGCGCGGTTCAGCCAGCGCCGCGCGGCCGCGGGCACACCCGTATCCGTAACCAAACAGTCGAACTCTTTCAGAGTGGCATACCGGGAAAAGGACGGGGTGCCGATCTTGCTGTGGTCCACAACGAGAATCGATGTTCTACCCGCCGCCAACACCGCCTGGCAAATCCGGGCAAGATCGAGCGCGCGCGTATAGGCGCCGTCCCGTGTGACTCCGTCCGCCCCCACGATGGCGTAGTCGACATGAAACCGTTTCAGATTCTCTTCCGTCAGCCATCCGGTAAGGTCGGGACTGCCCTTGCGCGAGGCGCCGCCGAGCAGGACCATGTCGACGTCATCGCGCGCGTACAGTACCGATGCAATGGCAAGGGAGGAGGTCAGCACGGTCAGTCCCTTGGTGCCTGCGAGCGCCTTTGCCACTTCCGTCGTGGTGGTGCCGCTGTCGAGGGCCAGCGTGGCGCCCGGCGGGACCATGGAGGCCACCTTCCGGGCAATTGCGCGCTTTTCCGCCGAGAATCGTTCGCTTCGTTCCGCAAACGCGAACTCGACCACACCCGCCTTGGATAACAGCGCGCCCCCGTGGGTGCGCACCAGCCGGCCGGCCCGTTCGAGCAGCGCAAGGTCACGGCGAACCGTTGCCAGGCTTACTCCCAAACGCGAAGCGAGTTCCCCGGCAGGAGTCTCTCCCCTGGAAGCGACGTACTCCACGATCCGGTCGTGGCGGACGTTCATCTTGCCTGTGTCGGCGGACATGCTCCCGCTACTCCATCCGTCGTGCTTTGTGTTGGTGCCGGTCCCCAGGCCCGCGCTCGAGCCCTCGCAAGGGCGCTTTCCCCGAAAAGAGCTTGATGGGGCCTGACCTGGATTGTTAGTATAACGCGCAGAAACGCGCACAATCAATCATGGTGCGTTCGCTGCCGGGAGTGTAGTGAATCGTAGTCAAATT
>DAOLNV010000052.1:32058-40835 GCA_035416745.1 Candidatus Hydrogenedentota bacterium
CACAATCAATCATGGTGCGTTCGCTGCCGGGAGTGTAGTGAATCGTAGTCAAATTAGCGTATGCTGATTGGATTAGAAAGCAGGCAGGGAAGCCCGCACCATAACAAAGTCCAGGAATTTTCATAGGAAAACGGGGACTGACATGAGCGAAGCAACGCAGAGATGCGTCTGTCCGCGCCTCCCGCGCTCACAAATCGGGATGTCAACGGTATGACTCATTACACTCGAGCCTGAAACGCGGGGGGACAATTCATCCATGGCGCGAAGACTCATGGTTACGGGGTACGGGGGTTTTGTGGCGGGCAGCGTGGTCTGGCAGGCGCGCGGGAATTGGGACGTCGAGGCGCTTTCCCTTATCGAGCCGCCTCAGGAACGGCCCGGATTCCGGTGCCGGCAACTCGACCTCTGTGACGAAGCGGCGCTCGACGCCATTTTCGAACAAGTCAATCCGGACGCGGTCATCCACACCGCGGCTCTTGCGGACATCGATTATTGCGAGGCGCACCAAGAAGAGGCGGAACGCGTCAATGTGGGCGTGACGCGCGCGCTGGCACGCCTGTGCGCCAGCCGCGGGACTAAGTTGATTTTCTGCTCGACCGACACGGTTTTTGACGGAACAAAGGGGATGTACGCAGAGGACGACGCGCCCCGCGCGGTCAATTTCTACGCGAGCACCAAGATTCGCGCTGAGTCCCTTGTGCGTGAATTGGTTCCCAACAGCGTGGTCGCACGATTGTCCCTGGTGATGGGGCTGCCCGTGCTGGGTTCTGGAAACTCGTTCCTGGCCAAGATGGTGTCTGCGCTGGAAGCCCACAAGCCGGTGACGTTCCCCGCCAATGAGGTCCGGACCCCTGTGGATGTCATCACTCTTGGGGCGGCGTTTCTTGAGCTTGCGCGCAGCGATTTCGCGGGGGTCATGCATCTGGCGGGCAATACGCGATTGAACCGGTACGACATGGCGTGCCAAATCGCGGAACGGCTGGGCTATTCCCGGGACCTTGTGCGTGCATGCGATTCGAACGCCATGGCGGGCCGCGCCCCCAGGCCGAACGATGCATCCCTTGACAACACCAGGGCCCGAAGCCTGCTTGAAACTCCGATGAGGACCCTTATGGATGGATTGAACCTCGTACTCGAAGCGAAGGAGGCGCAGAGCAATGAGTAGTCCTAAGATTAAACACGACCTCGTGATCAAGTTCGGCAGCGAGTACGGTCCCGAGGAGCAGGCTGCCGTGCTCGAAGTGTTGCGCCAGAACGCCCCGACCAGCGGCGACGCATGTATCCGGTTCGAGGAAGCGTTTGCCGCGTACACCCGTAGCAAGTACGCGCGTTGCGTCAGCAACGGCACCGCCGCGCTGTTCATGTCCATGGTGGGGCTCGGCATCAAACCGGGCGACCGCGTGATCACAACGCCAATGACGTGGATCGCCACCGCTGCCGCGCCTGCCACTCTCGGCGCGGACGTGGACTTTGTGGATATCGACCCGAGCACCTACAACCTGGATCCCCGCCAGCTCGAAGCGGCCATCAGGCCGGAGACAAAAGCGGTTATCCCGGTCCACTTGTATGGACAATGCTGCGACATGGACCCTATTCTCGCCATCGCGCAATCGCACGGCCTGGCCGTGGTCGAAGACGCTTGCCACGCCGTAGGCGGCGAGTACAAAGGACGTAAGGCGGGTTCAATGGGAACAACCGGCTGTTTCAGTTTCCACGAGCAGAAGAACATGTCCACCCTGGGCGAGGGCGGGATGATCGTGACCAACGATCCGGAACTCTACGAGCGCATCGCCCTCTACCGGTCCCACTGCACGCGGGTATACGGCAAGAGCACGAAGTACTGCAGCCTCGATGAAACGAAGTTTCCCCAGGGCAAGCGTTTCTGGTGGCAGGATTTCGACGACACGGGGTACAACTTCCGGATGACCGACATTCAGGCGGCGGTCGGCATCGAGCAACTCAAGAAACTCGACTTGCTGAACCAGCGCCGAATCGACAACGCCGCGTATCTTACGGAAGCCCTTAGAGACGTTCCCGGCGTCGTGCTTCCCGTGATTGCGCCGGGGCGCACGCACGTGTTTCATTTGTACCCGGTGCTGCTCGAGCCCGACACTTTCGGCATGACCAAAGAAGACTTCGTCCATGCCATGCTTTACGAGCGGGGCGTAAAAGTGGGCACGCACTATATTCCGCTGCACTGGACGACGGCGTTTCAGAAGCGCGGGTACCGGCGGGGCCAGTTCCCGAATGCCGAGAGAGTGGGGGAGAACCTTGTCACGCTGCCCATCAACCCCCGCCAGACGCCTGAAGCCTTGTGCTACCTTGTGGACAGCATTAAAGCGTTGTTCCGCGGGTAATGTACGCAACCGGGAAGGGCAAACACGATGCGATTGGGATTGCTCGACGCTGTCATCTTGATTGTATACCTGATAATTGTTGCTGCAATCGGGTTCTGGGTGGCCCGGCGCGAGAGAGCAACGACGCGCGAGTATTTTCTGGCGGGGTTTCACGTTCCCTGGTATGCCATCGGGCTGTCAATGGTCGCCAGCAGCATCAGCACCGAGCAATTCATCGGGGAGGTCGGATTTGCCTACAGCTACGGCATGGCGGTAGCCAACTGGGAATGGCTCAACTTCATCGCATTGTCCGTGCTCATCTGGATATTCACGCCCTTCTACATCCGCGGGCGCATCGCGACAATGCCCGAGTTCCTCGAGCGCCGCTACGGCGTCGCGCCAAGAAGCATATTCGCATGGCTGACCGTGCTCAGCTATGCCATCGTCAACCTCTCCCTCGTCTTGTATGGGGGCGGCCTCGCCCTGAACTACATCTTTCGCACGCCCATCTTCTGGTCGGCCGTACTCCTCGCCGTATTGACCGGCGCGTACACCATCTATGGCGGCCTCTCGAGCGTTGTGTGGACCGACGTTTTTCAGTGCGTCTTGTTGCTGATCGGCGGACTCGTCATCTTCTTCGTGGGGCTGCACAAGGTCGGTTGGGACGCCATCTGCTCGACAGGCGACCGCGCCCACCTGATCCTTCCCGCCGATCACCCGAAACTTCCGTGGACCGCGATGCTTGCCCTCGCCCTCAGCACGAACGTCTGGTACTTCTGCACCAATCAATACATCAACCAGCGGTGCCTGGCGGCAAAAGACGAGTGGCACGCCAAGATGGGCATGATCTTCTGTGGTTTTCTGGGGATCTTGCTTGGATTGAGCGTGTCCTTCCCGGGCCTTATTGCATACGCCATCAATCCAAACCTGGAGGACACGAACCAGGCATATCCCTATCTTGTAACCACGCTGCTGCCCCCCGCGATTCAAGGCTTGATTCTGGCTGCTCTGGTCAGCGCGATCATGTCCACCATCTCTTCTCTGGTGAACTCGACCGCAACGATATTCTCGCTCGATATCTACCAGCGGCTGTACCGCAAGAACGCGCCGGACAAGGAGTTGATCAGGGTGGGGCGCTGGTGCGGAGCGGTCACGCTTCTTGTCGGCGTGGTTTGCGTGCCTCTTGTGGGCAAGTGGGACCAAATCTTCGCGTATTGTCAGGAGGTCTGGGTATTGCTTGCCGGGCCAACGGTGGCGGTCTTCGTGGTAGGCGTCCTGTGGAAACGGGCCAACAACACGGCCGCCACAATCACGATGGCGCTGTCATTTCCCCTGTGCGCCGTGCCGTATGTGCAGAAGTTCTACCCGTTTCTCCCGGGCCCCATTGAGAACATCTTCGTTTTGGGCCTGTTTGTTGTTCTGATCTGCGTGGCCCTGATGATCGTCCTCAGCCTGGTGACCGCTGCCCCGCCCGCTGAAAAGACGCTGGGCATGTTGTGGACGCCGTCCATGCTGCGCCTTCCCGCGGCCACGGCGGCCACAAAACCGCACTGGTACCAGAGCGTCGTGTTGTGGTGGGGCCTGATGGTGCTCACGTTTACCATCATCTATGCCATTCTCTGGTAGAGGAGGCATCCCGTGGCATCGTTCCAAGATACAGTAGCGATCCTGACCAGGGAGGGCGGCCTGTTTAACGCCAGCGCCCCGGTCTTCGTGGCCCGCTCGCCGGGACGCCTCGACCTGATGGGCGGCAACGATGATTACACCGGCGGCCTGGTCTTTGAGATGACCATTCGGGAAGCCACGTGGGCGGCCACGCAAGTCCGGGAAGACGGTCAGATTGTTCTTCGCAACCAGACCGCTGCGCAGATGGGTTGGAAGGAGAACGTGCGGTGCGCCTTGAATCTGCTCGTTGATGAACAGGCCGTGCGCAAATACGTCAACGCTTCCCCGGATATTCGTTGGACCGCCTACGTATTGGGTAACTTCCACTACCTGCTTAAGAAATACGCGGAGCGCATCACGGACCGCGGCATGACGGTCTACATCGAGTCCAACGTGCCGTTGAACAAAGGTGTCAGCTCGTCCGCGGCCGTCGAGGTGGCTGTTATGAAGGCTGCCTGCGCCGCATACGGCATCGATCTGACTGGGGTAGGCCTGGCGCTGGCCTGCCAGTGGGTAGAGAACGTGATCGCGGAGTCGGCCTGCGGCGTGATGGACCAGATCACGGCGGTTTTGGGCGATGAGGGATGTGTCCTGCCGCTCGTGTGCCAGCCATGCAACCCCGAGCCTCTTGTTCGCTTGCCGGCCAGCCTGGAATGCTGGGCTATCGACTCCGGCGCGAGCCACGAAGTCAGTGGAATCGAGTACGAGGCCGCCCGCGCCGCGGCGTTCATGGGATACAAGCTCATCTGCGATCTCGAAGGACTCGACGTTGTCCGGGACGATTCGCAGGAGATTCCCCGATACACCGAGCCGCGCTGGAACGGCTATCTCGCCAACCTGCCGCGGGCGCTGTTCCACGAGCAATACGAGCACCGCTTGCCTGAAACAATGACAGGGGAGGAGTATCTCGGCACGGCGGGGGAACACGTCGACCCCTTCACGCGATGTCTCCCCGAGTACACATACCGCATCCGCGCTAACACGCGTTACGCGGTGGAAGAGAACCAACGCGTGCAACTGTTCGCCGAACTCGCTCGCGGGGCAACGACGGAACGCGCGTTTCGGCTTCTCGGCGACCTGATGTGCCAGTCGCACTATGCGTACACGGAATGCGGCCTGGCCAGTGAAGCCACCGACCGGATTGTGGCCTTAGCGCGTCAGGAAGGGCCGGAAAACGGCGTCTATGGCGCAAAAATCACGGGCGGCGGCGCGGGCGGCACGGTGGCCATTCTCGCGAAGAAAGACGCGCGTCCGGCCGTCGAGCGGCTCGTGGCCCGATACAGCCGGGTACGAGGGTCAGAGCCGTACCTGTTCGAGGGCAGCTCGCCCGGGGCCGATCGCTTCGGAATCCTGGAAGTACGTCCCTGAACGGCGGCCCTGCGGGGAGAGGCTCTTGCCGCGAGCCCGGACCGTCTTCACCGCCCGCGCGGATCCGGTGTTTCAATCGACCCGTGGCAACGGGCGCCCCGTCACGGCGCCAATATAAACGCACCCGAGGTTCACGCTATGATGTTGCCGGACTGCAAGAGGAAGTTAATCGAGGGTCTTGGAATGAGACACATGTTGCGCGCAACGATGGTAATGGCCGCTATGGGTCTGGCGGCCGCGGCCGCCCGTTCCGGCGAGCCGGACAGGTATATCTACGACGTGGTCTGGCGCGAGCCCGGAGTAATGGGCTTCAGTGCGCCGAATGCTCTCCGGGACGGCGATGCCGGCCCCGTGTCCGCTCTTGTCGCCTGTGCGGGGAACACGGGCGTCGTGTGCTTCTCCTTGGATGGCAAGCGGCTGTGGACGTATCCCTTGACTCCGCCCGTAACCGCCGCTCCCGCGGTAGCCGATGTCGACGGCGACGGCGCCGAGGACATCGTAGCCGGCGACAGCGTCGGAACCCTCGTTGCCCTGCGCGCCGACGGCGCCTTGCTCTGGAAGACGTCCGTACCGGACCGTATCATGGCGGATTCATGTCCGGCGATTGCCGATTTGGACGGCGACGGCCGCTCCGAGGTGCTCGTGGGTGACGTGGGCGGCACCCTCTCGTGCGTTGACTACAGGGGGAGGCTGCGTTGGCAGTTCACGGGCGACGGAAGCCGCATGGGGCCGGCTCTGGTCGCGGACATCTACGATGCGCCGGGCGCCGAGATCATCGTTACGTCGCACGATAGCCATATCTATGCCCTCACGGCACGGGGCGAGTGGTTATGGGATCTGTACTTTCAAGATGACCTCTTCCCCAACAGCACGCCGATCCTCGCCGATGTTGACGGCAATGCGGTTCCCGAGCTGTACATCGGGGGAGGTCTGCACCATTTCTACGCGATAGACCTCGAAAAGGCGTCCGTCGCACTCGAGAAAAACGTCTATCTTCATGTAAACAACTGCATTGCCGCGGGCGACGTGAACGGTGACGGGCTTGACGAGGTGGTCTTCGGCAACAAAGGGGGCGGGCTCTGGTGCTACGGAAAAGAGGGTTTCTTGTGGACCCAACAGTTCGGCGACAGTGGGTTCTATGCCGCGCCCACGTTTGCCGACCTTGACGGCGATCCCCAGCTCGAGATCGTGATGCCGTCAGTCCAAGGCAACGCCCTGCTTCTTGACGCCGATGGCACGTTGCTCCTCAAGGCCGATACCGGCTGCAAGGCCACGGCCGCGCCGCTGGCGGGCGACCTCGACGGCGACGGGAAGCTCGATCTCGCGGTTTCCGACCCCGGCGAGATGTCCGGGGAAGGGATGCTTATGTGGGTCGACTTGGGAGTTCCCTACACCTGCGACGGGCGCAATGCGGCCACGTTTGCTGGAAATCGCGCCCGTTCCGGCCGCCCCCCGCAGGCAAGAGCCTATCCCGTGCTTCCCGCGCCCGCGTTGTCCGAGAAACAAGAAGAGCGGGCCTCAGTGGTGGACAACCCTGTCCTGCTGACCGGGGCCAATACGTTCCGGTTCGACGTCAGCAACCCGGACCGGCGCCGGCACACGCTCCTGGTGGAAATGGCCTATCCCGACGGAACAGCACGCCGGTTTGCGCGCCACGTGTTCGCCGCCGAGGAGCGTGTCGCCGTGGCCTTCGAAGCGCATGACGCGGGAACGTACGAGTTGAAGACACGACTCGTGGACGCCGGCGCGCGGGTGGCCTACGAACCTGCCGCAATGACGCTCGAGTTCGGAGGCTTCCCGTCCGATCAGCGCTACCTTGACGAGGTGGTGTTCGCGGAAACCCAGCGCTGCCTCGAGTCCTGGCGGGCATCGAATCCGCGATGCGCCGACGCCCTGAGCAGGGAACTCGCGGTGAACAGGGGTCTTCTCGCGCAGTTGGCGGACGAAGAGCCCGCCCGGCGGACCGCGTTGCTCACCTCCCTCCGAACCGGCGCAGACCGCTTGCGCGCTCTCGCGGCCGCATCCAGCGCGCTTGCGCCTTCGGGAAGCTTCTTTGCGTGGGAATTCTGTCCGTGGGCGTATTTCGATCCCGGTGTGTCTCTGCCAACGGCAGAAGACCGTACGGAGAGACTCGAAGCCTCGTTGTGCATCGGGGAATACGAGTCTCTGGCGCTGAATCTCACGAACGTTTGCGAACGGAGCCTGGACGTCCGGGTCCTGTTGTCAAACCAGCCGGCGCCCGAGGGCTTCGTGCCCTTGCCGGCAGCGGCCTGCGTCGAACTCAGACGGGCCGTCATGGTGCCTGAATATCAGAGAGCCATGGTGGCGGACGCGCTGCCCCTTCTTGACCAGGCGTCCATCGTCAACATCGCGCCTTTTGAATCCCAGCAGCTCTGGATAACCGTTAACGCGAAGGGTCTTGCGGCGGGCAAGTATGCTGCCCAGGTGCGGCTCAAGAGCATCGAACCCGACCCGACGGAGCTCCTGCTCCCCCTGGAACTCACGGTGCACGATCTGGCGCTCCCCCGTCCGCGGCCCCTGCGGTTCTGCATGTGGGCGTATGACGGCGGCCCGCTTGGGACCGACCGGCCCGAAGTGCTCTCCGCCCTGGTCGAGCACGGCGCCACAGTCTTCTTCGGCACGTGTCCGCAGGCCCAGTGCGACAAAGACGGCAACCTGACCGGTCCCCTGGATTTCACGGCCCACGACGAATCGGTCGCGCGGTTGTCGCCCCACGGGTTCCTGCTGTTTGTGTCGCCGCAGGGCCACCTCCAGGGTGCGCCGTTCTTGTCTGAACCGTGGCGCAAGGCGTTCGTGGCTTACGTTCGCGCCTGGGCGTCCCACATGGCCGAGCTGGGCGTCGATCCCAAGCTCTGGGCGCTATATCCCTATGACGAGCCATCGGCGCCCTATGCCGAAACCACGATCAACCTCGTCGAGGTGGCGAAGCTCATCCGAGAAGCCAATCCTGACGTCTTGATATACGCCGATCCCACCAGCGGGACCACTATGGAAAGCGTCGAGATGTACAAGGGGCTTATCGACATCTGGTGCCCATCCTCGGAACTTCTCAGCCGGCTGGGATCAGAGATGCTTCCCGTGGCGCGCGAACACGCCACGGAAATCTGGTACTACGACGCCCCCGGCCGCGCGAAAACCCTCTCCACCCTCAGCCACTACCGCCGGTGGATCTGGTACGCGTGGAACCAGGGGTTCACGGGCGCAGGATGGTGGGTTTTTGCCCATCACGGCGACGCCGACCGCTGGGACGGTCCCAATACCACCGGCAACTTCTACGCTACGGCCTACGACAGCCCCCACGGGGTCGTCACCAGCAGGCGGTGGGAGGCCACGTACATATTTCGGCACGAGTAGGCCATTGGATACGGCTCAACGCGGCCAGGGAAT
>DAOLNV010000053.1 GCA_035416745.1 Candidatus Hydrogenedentota bacterium
AGTCGTTGTAGCCCACCAGACCGCCGACCTCGTAGGAGCCCGCCACCGCGCCCGTCGCGTAGCATTGGGATACCGTGCCGCCCCAGTTGTAGCCCACCAGGCCGCCGACGTTGTTTTCCCCCGTCACCTCGCCGCCATCAAGCCCGAGGTTCTGCACGACCCCGCCCGCGCCAACTGCCCCGAAAAGGCCTACATAATCCGTGCCAGGGCGGTTGATCGTAAGCCCCGTAATGACATACCCCTGGCCGTCCAATGTCCCCGTAAACGGCGTTGTCGAATCGCCGATTGGGTCAAACCCTGCGTCGCTGTTCCAGGCCGCCGTGGCCGAGGCGTCGATATCCTGGGTAAGGACGTAATCCCCGTCGAGGGGGTAGGCGGGGTCATTTCCAATGAGCTGAAGCTCTGCGATCGAGTCGATTTGGATGACTTGACCGAAAGCAGGCGCGGTATGCGCCATGCACACAGCCAGAACCATAGCCCAGAGGCATGTGAGGCACGGTGCTTTCTTGGCGTTGCGCAACGTGTGATTGGCCGATGAAGTACGCGAGATCATAAAAACCCCCCTTTGCCTGCCGCTATCCTGGCGGCAGCGTTAATGCTCCATCCGCTGGGGCGCGCCGCAATCCAGCATCTCGCTACGCAGGGATGAGTCAACGGCGCCTTAGCGACATTGCAGGAAGCAGTCCCCTTTTGGCCCCAAGAGCACCATATTCGATGTGGATAGAGGCGATTGCGCATGTTGACAGGCCCTAAACTAGACACATCTTAGAACAATTGTCTATATCTGTCAACAGGCTTCATGACACCGTTCTCGATGTGTCCCTGGGGGTGATGGGAAGGAGCCATGCGGCCTCCAAATCCAATGTATAAACGCCCGTTTCGTACCGAATCACCCGGTCGGCATGTTTGTGCTTGTTTGGGGGTTACTCTGAGAGTCGCGTGAGTTCGGATTCCAGTGCCTGAGGGTTCTGCCAGAGGGACGTGCGCGTTTCGGCTACGATGACGCCGCTCAGAAAGATCAGGGAAACGAGGTTGGGTATGGCCATGCAGGCGTTGGCGATGTCGGCGAACGACCACACGGCGCGCAGGGTTGTTACGGAGCCAATCATGACGAAAGCCACCCATAAGCACCGGTAGGGCATGACGGCCCTGGAGCCCAACAGGTATTCGGCGGCTTTCTCGCCGTAGTAGGACCATCCCAGGATGGTGGAGAACACGAAGGTCAGCAACCCGCCGGTAAGCACTACGCCGCCCAGCATGCCGAAGTCGCCGAAGGCGGCTTTGGTCAAGGCGGCGCCATCGTGGACGCCGGCCTGCCATTCGCCGGAATTGACCAGCACGAGACCGGTCATGGCGCATACGACTACGGTGTCCCAGAAGGTTCCGGTGGAAGATACGAGAGCCTGGCGCACGGGGGTGTTGGTTTGCGCGGCGGCGGCGACTATCGGTGCGCTGCCCAGGCCGGATTCGTTCGAGAAGAGGCCGCGGGCCGCCCCGTACCGTATGGCCTCCTTCATGGTGGCCCCGAGAAACCCGCCCAGGGCGGCCTGACCCGTGAACGCGCTCGTACAGATCAGCGCGATGGTGTGAGGGACCGTCGATGCATTCATGCACAGAAGGAGGATACAGCCGGCGACGTATGCGACGGCCATGAACGGAACCAGGGCCTCGCACACGCGCGCGATGGAGCGAATTCCCCCTAGAATCACGATGGCGGTCAAGATGGTCATGATAGCGCCTGTAACCCATGGGGAAATGTGAAACGTGTTGTTGACCAGCTCGGAAATGGAATTGGCCTGGACCATGTTGCCGATGCCGAAAGCGGCGACCGCGGTAAAGATGGCGAACAGAACGCCCAGCCACTTCTGGTTCATGCCGCGTTCGAGGACGTACATCGGCCCGCCGGCCATCTGGCCGTTGGCCCTGGTCACCCGGAACTTCACGGAAAGGAGAGCCTCGCCGTACTTTGTGGCGATTCCGAAGACGCCGGTCAACCACATCCAGAGCACGGCTCCGGGTCCTCCCGCGGCGATAGCCGTCGCTACACCGACAATGTTGCCGGTGCCGATTGTGGCAGCCAATGCGGTTGTCAAGGCGCCGAAGTGGCTGATATCGCCCTCCCCTTCGTTTGTTCGCTTCAGGGACAGCCGAATGGCCTTGCCCAGGTAGCGCTGGATGAACCGGAGCCGGATCGTGAGATAGACATGCGTGCCCAGGAGGAGGATGATAAGCGGCCACCCCCACATGAATCCGCTTACCGTATCCAGCAGCTTTTCGATTGACTCCATACGATTCGTCTCCATTGCCTGTGCGGCAAAACCATGCTGTTCGGGGGCCTGGACGGATGGGCTCTGTCACGGTAGAGGCTGGCTTGTGATGCCGAGCCGGCGGGCTTGCTTCTATCATAGCGCGCGCGGCGCCGTCAAGATTAAACCAGAGGAAATGAGCCGGTCTTTTCGTTCTCTTCTTGATTTTCCGGTGTTTCTGGTATGATAGGGTCTTGTGAGGCCGGGCCGCGCGCCTGCGATAGTCCGGCGCTCATGGTAATGGAACCGTGCACGCCGTTCGGGGATAATACATAGACTAGGTACTTACAAGCTGCGGGCAGGTATCAGACCGGGACGGGTGCGGCAGGAGAAACCGATGCCAGATACAAAATTCGTCATTCTAATCGCCATGGTGATGTTCACCTTCGCGTCCATTGTGACGACGTATATCAGCCTGAGCATTTCGGTGCTTCCCGAGCCCACCGTGACCATACCCATCACGCAGGACGTGAAGTGGGATTGTGCCTATTTGGCGTTGCTGATTTCGGTGGGTATCGGCCTGATGCTGTTTGCGCTGAAAGTGGCGATCATCGACGAGAAGAAGCGGCTCAACGTAGTAGGCCTTCTGGGCATGTTGATTGTGGCGTTCATCTCGATCTCGTTCAACATGGACGTGTTTTACCGCGCGGCCAACAGGGATTTTTACATCAATTACACCAATGCCCAGATGAAGAAAGTGTACGCGGACTACCTTGCGGAGGTGGAGTCGAAGCTTTCCGCGAAAAAGATGGAACTCCTCAAGCAGGTGGCCAAACAAGAGGGCGAACTGGAATCTGAGATTCGCGGTATTCGTGTGGACCCTGAAGGATACGGGCCGAAGGCGAAGAGCGAAGATTACAAGTTGACGCTGTTGCAGAAAGAGACGGAGGTCGAGCTTCGGTCGATCGAAGAAGCTCAGGCGATGAAAGCGAAGGCCGACGCGCTGCTGACGCAGTCCCCGAAAGACCTGACGGAGGTCGAGGCGCTGCAAGGCGAGCTGCAGGCCGCGGTCAAGGATATGGGCGCGAAGGCGGGGGTGCTGTTGCCGGAGCCGTACCGGGCTCAGAACCAGCTTTTCGTGGTATTTGCCAAGTTGTTCGATTTTCGCAACTCGGATTTCATGGAAATCTGCATGTCGCTTCTTATCATGGCCCTGGCGCTTCTGCTGGACCTGGGCGATATCATCGGCTACTGCATGGTCCCCGATGATCCCGAGGCCCGACGAGCCCGGAAACGCCGCGAGTACGATAGCTATGCCGGGCCGCAGGTTATCCCCGCCCCGTTGACCAAACCTCTCTTGCCGGAATCGGAATCCTCGCCTATCGACTATTACCCCGAGGATCAAAAGGAAGCTTTCTTCGCGCACAGGGAAGAGGATTACCCGCTGCCCGCTGCAGAAGCCGAGGTGGGGGGGCAGCCCCCGAGCAAACGCCCGTTCCACTTTCGCCGCAGACGGTAACCGCTGGCCCGCCTGTTTCTGCCGCCAGAACCTGCCGCCCGGAGGCGAGGATGCGGTTCAGACAGACTTGCGGGGCATGATTTGCCCGTCTTGACAGGGGGCATCGGTAAGCCCGAAACTCATCTCGGCCTCGACCGCAATGTCGTCTTCGATTCTAGCCACTGCCCGCACACGGCACGCGTTGTGCCTGAGCTGCAACATTTCCGATTCGACGATGAGCTGGTCGCCGGGCACGACCGTGCGGCGGAATCGAGCATTGGTGATGCCCATGAAATAGGCGAGTTTGCCCGCTTTTCCGTTTCCGTCGAATAGGAGTATCGCGCTGACCTGGGCCATGCTCTCGATGATCAAGACGCCCGGCATAATAGGCATATTGGGCCAGTGACCTTGAAAGAAGGGCTCGTTTACGGTCACGTTCTTGATGCCGACTACCCGTTTGTACGGGACATAGGACAGAATCCGGTCGACAAGCAGGAAGGGGAACCGGTGGGGCAGCACCTGCATGATGTTGTTCACATCCAGCGCGGGCTGGGTCTTCCCATAACTCCCCGCGAAACCAGGGTCAATCCTGGAATGGCCGTTCAACAGGGCCCTCTTCACCTGCTTGGAGAAATTCACGTGGAGGGGGTGGCCTGATTTCACGGCGATCACATGCCCCTTGATGGGCTGTCCCAACAGGAACAGGTCGCCCAATAGATCGACCAGCTTATGGCGCACAAACTCGTCCGGGAAACGGAGGTCGTCGTTCAGGATGGATTCGTCTCCAATCACGATGGCGTTCTCGAGACTTCCCCCTTTGATGAGGCCTTGTTCCTGAAGCATGCGCACCTCCCGCAAGAAGCAGAAGGTTCGGGCCGGGGCGATTTCCTTCTCGTACGTTTCGGGAGTGATGGTATATGAAGCGTATTGGGTACCCACCGCGACATGGTCGTAGGCAATAGTGACCGTGAGGCGCGTTTCGTCGGCCGGCAGCACGCTCAGCGTCTTGTCCTCGGACTTGTAATAGACGGGCTGCTTAATCTCGACATACTCGCGTTTGGCGTCTTGTTCGACGAGGCCGGCCTCTTTCAGGGTATTCAGAAACGGCAGGGCGCTCCCGTCGCCCACGGGCGCTTCATTGGCGTCCACTTCGATGTCGACATTGTCGATGCCGATACCGGCGATGGCAGAGAGCACATGCTCGACCGTATGAACCTTGACGCCGTTAATGCCGATCGTGGTACCGCGCGAGACATCCACCACGTGGTCGATGTCCGCCTTGACGGCCGGGCGGTCCGGGAGGTCCACCCGGTAGAAGGTCACCCCGCTGCCCACGGGCGCGGGTTTGAAGGTAATCGTGGTCAGGTTTCCGGTATGCAGACCAATGCCGGAAAAAGAAGACGGCTTAGCTATGGTCTTTTGACATTCCATCCCGCAGATTTTCCAATACCTCCAGGCGGCGCTGCAATTCGTGGATTTCCCGAAGAGCCTCCGGCAGCCGCCGCACACTTGCAATGATTCGTTTGTCTCGTTCGTGGTCCATGGCCGGGAAGCCAGAGACCACCTTTCCAGATGGGACAGACTTCGTAACCCCGCTTAACCCGGCAATCGTCACGCCGTCGCCGACCTCGATATGTCCCGCCACCCCCGCGCCGGCGGCGACAGTCACACCGTTTCCCAGAATAGCACTTCCCGAAATGCCTGCATTTCCGCAGATTATACAACTTCTGCCCATCTCGACATTGTGTCCGATTTGCACGAGGTTGTCAATCTTCGTGCCCCTTCCGATGATGGTGCTTCCAAACGTGGCGCGGTCAATGGCCGAATTTGCGCCGACCTCGACGTCATCCTCGATAACAACATTCCCGATTTGGGGAATCTTCCTGGGGCCATCGGGTCCTGGCAGATAGCCGAACCCGTCAGAGCCGATGACCGCGCCGCTGTGAATAGTGCAGCGCGCTCCCACGATTACCCCCGCTAAGATACTGGCATTCGGGTAGATAACCGTGTCGGCCCCGATGCGCGCGCCCGTGCCGACGTAGGCGCCTGTGTACACGCAGACGTTGTCGCCCAGGACTGCGTCAGGGGCCACGGTGACGTGGGCATCAAGCGCCACGTTTTCGCCGAGGTCAACATTTTCGCCAACAACCGCGCTGGGGTGAATACCGCGAGGCCGGGCGGCACCGGCAGCAGGGAGTTCCCGATGGAGGACGTCCAGAAAGGCGGCGTATGGGTCAGGCACTTGGATGAGGGGGATTCGCGCTACGGAGACGCTGCCGGGCACCAGGAGCGCGCCCGCCTTGGTACCCTCGAGGTAGCGCAGATAGCGGGAAGAGCTAATGAAAGAAAGCTCGCCTTCCCGGGCCTGGCGGATGCCGTTCAAGCCCGTTAGACGAACCGAATCATCTCCGATTACGATACCGCCGACCTGAGCCGCGATTTCGCCAACTGTTGCGTTCATGCGGATTCCCATCGTCTTGGCTTCTTCGTGCCCTGAGGACCAAGAAGCGAAGACGCCATCCGTTATTTGGCTTTCGCGTAAGCCTCGTTCAAAATCCGCTGTATTTCAAGGGTAATGTCAATCTTCGTGGCGAAATAAAGGACTGACGTACGGCTGTTGGGGTCCGCATCGCTTTCGAGGATCAGGTGGTAGCGGTTTTCCTCACCGTACTTGGCGATCGCCGCGTCAATATCGCTCTTGACGTTCTTAATGAGAGTGGCTGTCTTGCCATCGATCGTGGCCTGACGCGACTTGAGTTGAGCCTCGTAGGCCACAAACTCCTGCTGAATCCGGCTTTTCTCGGCGTCCCGGTCCGCTTCGGTCATGCCGTCTCGTTTCTCGAGATACGTATCCTTGGCATTCTGGATCTTGGTGGACATGGCGTCCAGCTCGTTCTGCATTGACTTGAGTTCGCCCTCAAGCTTTGCCATCTCTACCTGCTGCTTCTTGTATTCGTTGAAAACGGTCTTGCGGTCAACGACAGCGATTTTCCAGGCGGAGACGGCATCGTCTTGAGCCAGCACGCGGCTATTCAGAAGCATCAGGCCGGACAACAGGAAACCGGCCACCATACCCAGTATTACGGCACGATATTTCACGGTACGAAATCCCCTTTTCGTCGTTTTGGTTTAACTCCAGCGGGAACAGAACGCTATCCACATCGCACGCAAGCTGCACTGACCCTGCCGCTGTGGCTGATTCGGCCCCGCCGGCTTCGGGCGCACGGAAACCGAAGTATACCACCGCCTCTTAGACGTCTGCAAACCACAAACCATTCAAATGCGTATCCCGCAGACAGCCTTCCCCCTCATACAACAAGCCGGAAGCTGCTAATCTGCTGCCAGACCACGGCATGCCCGCTAACGGTGCGAGTCCCAAGAGCCCCGTTAGAATTTCAAGCCGGTCTGCAAGTGTAGACGCCCGCTGCCCTGGTCCTCGTCCGGATTGAGCGGAAATCCGTAGTCCACCCGGATTGGCCCGAGGCGCGGAATATTGAAGCCGAGACCCAGTCCAATGCTGTATTTCATGTCGCCGATATCAAAATCACTGGCGCTGCGCCAGACGCCGCCAGCATCAAGGAAAGAGTATACGCGCAGGTTCTCGGTGATTTTGTACTTGATCTCGGCGTTTTGCACCAGGCGCAACTCGCCGCCGACATAGTAGTCGTCGCCGAAGAACGTGAAGCGTTTCTCGGTAGGTCCGATTTCGCGGTAATCGTAGCCGCGGACCGTGGAGCTTCCGCCGGCGAAATAACGGAACTGTATGGGCACGTAACCGGGGTCGCCGTAATCATTGGCCCAGCCTTCGCGGGTGCGGAAGGAGAAGATCCATTTTTCATCTTTGTCAACCGGCACATACCAGATGGAGTCGTGGTCGATGCGGTAAAATTCGTTGTCGCCGCCGAGGCCTGCCAGTTCCAGCCCCAAGTCATGTTCGGAACCCCGGCTGGGGTCGAACCGGCGGTCTACCGTATTGCGGTTGATGCCCCAGAGGGTGCTGGAGGTGACGTCGCCGCCCCACTTGCGAAGTTCAGGATTCAGCACGAAACCGACGTCGTCGATGTCTATATCGCTGTAACGAAGGGCAGTGCGGGCCGTCACGTATGGGGAAAGCTGTTTGGCGAGGCGAAGCTGCGCGCCTTGGTTGGTTTCCTCATAATTGTAGCCGCTTTCGTATTCGCGGGATTCATCAAAGACGTCAAACCCGAAAGCCAGGGGATACCCGAAGATTTCGGGGTCCGTAAAGGCCAGATAGTACTGATTGCGCAGTTCGCCAACATTCAGGCGCAGCCGCAGCTGTTGCCCGGCGCCGCTGAACGTGGGCCAGTTGGCAATGTCAAAGTTGCGCAGCCGGAGCTCGGAGTAGACGCCGAACTTCTCCTCCGTGCTGTATCCGAGGCCGAAATCGAAGTTGCCCGTTTTCCCTTCGTCGACGTCGACGAGCAGATTCTCGAAGAGTTCATCGCCCGCAATGGGTTCGCGGGTAAACCGGACGGAATCGAAATACTCGGTGTTATCCAGCCGGCGTTCGCTGGCGCGCAACATGGTTCCGTCGAACCGCTCGCCGGGATAGAGCAGCAGCTCGCGCCGCACAACGTCGTCTTGGGTTACGGTATTGCCGGTGATCTTGATTTCACCGACATACATCAGTTCGCCCTCTTGAATGCGGTGAATGATATTTGTGGTCTTGGCTTCGCGGTCGAGCGTAACCTGTGGGTTCACGACGGCGTTGACGAAACCGCTGTCTGCGTAACCCTTCTGCACCAACTGGGCGTCTTCATCGACTTGTCCCACATTGTGGACATCGCCCGCCTGCACCTCCAGCAGGCCCAGCACCTCGTCGTCGTCGAACACGGCGTTGCCCGATGTATCGAGAGCGGCCACGCTGTATTCAGGGCCTTCCGCGATATGAATGGTGATATCCATCCGCTTGCCCGAGTCGTCGTAGGCGAAATCCACCTTCGGAATATCGACTTCGAGACGGCCATAGTTCTTGTATTCGGTGAGAATGCTTTCGAGATCGATCTCGAACTGGGATTCCTCGTACTTGCCCCCGAGAAACCACCACGCGCGGTCGGTCTTAACGAGTTTCTTGAGTTTTCTGCGGGAAAGGACGGTATTTCCATCGAAACGAATTTGCCGGATGCGGGCCTTTCGTCCTTCGTCGACCGCGCACGTGACATTTACGCGCCCGGGTCCGGCCTCTTCGACAACAAAGTCGACCGTGGCATTGGGGAAGCCCTTGCTTTCGTACAGTTCGAGCACGCTCTGGCGCTCGTCAGAGTAGCCCTGTTCGTCGAAAGTGCCGCCTTCGTGCCAGGACAAGGCCGCGCGAACATGGCGTGGGCGGACCTTGTCGCTGCCCACGATGCGCAACTCATTGATGATGCGCTTTTCCTCGAAAATGTAGGTGAGGATGACTTTGCCCGCTTCGACATTGGCATCGGCTTGGATGGTCGAGAAGTAGCCCAGCTCGTACAGGCGGCGCAGATCTCGAGCCACGGCCCGGGGGCTGTACGCCTGGCCTGCCTGGGCTTCGAGCTGTGCGCGCACCACCTGCTCGCTGATGCGCTCTAACCCGCTTAGACGCACCTCACCAATGGTTTGCCCGGCAAGTTCCGGGGGCTGCGCGGCAGCGCCTAGACACACAACCAGCGCTACGGCGAATCCGGGATAAATCGTAACACGTTTCAAGTAGTCACACCTTCCGCCACTGCACCGGCTGGTTCGAACACCAGCCTGTCGTCGCTTTCTGACGGCCGAACCATGATACGGGTTCCAGCGCCGAACTCCCCCTTCAACAACAACTCAGACAACGGGTCTTCAATATAGTGTTGCACGGCCCTCCGAAGTGGCCGCGCGCCATACTGCTCGTCGGTCCCCACGCGGACGATAAACTCCCGTGCACTCTCGGTGAGCACCAAATCGAGCGCCTTCTCCTTGAGTCGTTCTATCACCTCAGCCACTTCAATGTCAACAATCAGGCACAATTCGGCATGCCCCAGCCGGTGGAATACGACGGTCTCATCGATGCGGTTGATGAACTCGGGATTGAACACTTTCTTGACTTCTTCCATGACCCGGGATTCCATGCGCTTGAACTCGTCTTCGCTGCTGTCTTGCTGAAACCCCAGGGTGGTGGTATGGCCAATCCGCCGGGTGCCGATATTGCTTGTCATCACGACGACCGTATTGCGGAAATCGACTTTTCGGCCCGTGGAATCGGTCATGTGCCCCTCCTCAAGAACCTGGAGCAACACGTTAAAGACATCGGGATGGGCCTTTTCGATCTCGTCGAACAACACGACCGAATAGGGGCGGCGGCGGACCTGCTCGGTCAACTGGCCGCCTTCGTTATATCCCACGTAGCCGGGAGGCGCGCCGCCCAGACGGGACACCGCGAACTTCTCCATGTACTCCGACATGTCGACGGTGATCAACGCGTCTTCGTTTCCGAAAAGGAAGGAAGCGAGGACCTTGGCAAGCAACGTCTTCCCCACGCCCGTCGGGCCCAGGAACAGGAATGAGCCCACGGGCCGGGAGGTGCTTTTCAGCCCCGCCCGCGAGCGCTGGATGGCCCGCGCAATGCTGTCGATGGCGTCATCCTGGCCGACAACGGATTTACGAAGCTCCTCGCGCATCCGCAGCAACCGATGCGACTCGTCTTCTTCGAGCTTTGTGAGGGGGATCCCGGTCCACTTGGACACGATGTAGGCGATGTCCTCTTCGGTGACCGTCATTTCGGCCGAGTCCCGCATTTTCTCCCACTCGCGCTTTTTCTCTTCGAGGAGCTGAATCAAGTGGCGTTCACGGTCCCTCAACGCGGCCGCCCGCTCGTACTCCTGGCTGCGGATGGCAGCCTCTTTTTCCTGCGTGACCTCTTCGATGTCTTTCTCGACTTGTTTGAGTTCCGCGGGGCGGGTGGTGATCTGAAGTCGCGCCCGGCTCCCGGCCTCGTCGATCACATCTACGGCCTTGTCGGGCAGATAACGGTCGCTGATGTACTGGTTGGACAGCTTGGCGGCGGCGACGATGGCTTCATCGGAGAATTTCACGCGGTGATGGGCTTCGTACTTGTCTCGCAGCCCGCGAATGATCTCGATGGTCTGTTCGACGGAAGGGGCGTCGACCAGAATTGTCTGGAACCGCCGCGCGAGGGCGGCGTCTTTCTCGATGTGCTTGCGGTATTCGTCCATGGTGGTTGCGCCGATGCATTGGAGTTCGCCGCGCGCGAGCGAGGGTTTGAGCATATTGGCGGCGTCTACGGCGCCCTCGGCGGCGCCCGCTCCCACGATGGTGTGCAGTTCGTCGATAAACAGGATGATGTTGTCCGCGCGCCGGATTTCTTTCATGACGGACTTGAGACGTTCTTCGAACTGGCCGCGGTACTTGGTGCCGGCGACTACGCCGGCGAGGTCGAGGGTGAGCACACGGCGGCCGAGCAGAAGGTCAGGAACATCCCCCTTGATGATGGCCTGGGCCAGCCCTTCAACGATTGCGGTCTTGCCGACGCCGGCCTCGCCGATCAAGACGGGGTTGTTCTTGGTGCGGCGGCTGAGCACTTGGATCACGCGCTCGATCTCGGATTCGCGTCCGATAACGGGGTCGAGTTTACCCTCCTGGGCGAGAACCGTCAGGTCGCGTCCGAACGTGTCGAGAGCCGGTGTCTGGCTCTTCTTGCTGGTAGAGGCCTGCGGGCCGGGTTTGCCCTGATCGCCCAGGAGACGGATGACTTCTGCTTGGATCTTCTCGAGGTCGATCTTGAGGTCTTGAAGCACCTTTGCGGCGATGCCTTCGCCTTCCTTCACGAGCCCCAGGAGGATATGCTCGGTGCCGATGTAGCTGTGGTTGAAACGGCGGGCTTCCTCGACTGAGAGTTCGAGGACTTTCTTGGCCCGTGGCGTAAAGGCGATCTCATCGCTTGACGGCACGGCGTTGCCGCGCTGTACTTGCTGTTCGATTTCCATGGCGAGCGATTCGATATCGACGCCCAGGTTCTCGAGGGCCCGCGCGGCAATGCCGTCGGGCTCGCGGCACAGTCCGAGAAGAATGTGCTCGGTCCGCACATATTCGCTGCCCAAACGAGTGGCTTCTTCGCGGGCGGTACTGATAACATGCTTGGCGCGTTCGGTGAATCTATCCCACATGGTCGAAATGGCCTTTCCCTGCGTCTTTCAGCTTATCGTCCCGCCAGGTAATGTCCCGGCGGACGCCAAGGCTCACGAGAATATGCTTCGAAACAGATCGGCCCGTTCCATGCTGAGCGTAAGTTCGTCACAGTCCTGGCCGGCGCGCATCGCCAGATGCGCGGGCTGCGAAGCGTACAATGCGTAGTTCAATTGCTTGTACGAGAAGTCCTTCAGTTGTCCCATGGCAAAGCCCAGCCGGAGTGAGGAGAGGATGCCCAGTCCCTCGGCGAACTCCAGCAACCGGGCGCCCTTGGCGAGGCCGGCCGCCCTTCCGACGCGATCCTCGAGCGCGCGCGTTCCCTCTGACAGCAGATGCTGTCTCGACTGGTGCTCGCCTTCGAGAAGGCTCGAAACAAGGTGCCGGAGATTGAACTGAATCTCCTCTTCCGAGCGCCCGAGAGTGGCCGTGTTGCTGGCGATGAACACTTCGCCCAAGCCTTCGCTCACGGGTCCAAAGAATCCTTCGACGCGATGGCCGCTCTTGGCGGCTTTTTCGCTTTCGGCAAGTATCCGGTTGCTCATGGCCAAGCCGGGCAGGTGCATAACGCCAAACAGGCGAAAGCCGGTGCCGACTTCGGATAATGCGGCGCTCAGATAGCCATACTTGTCATGGAACGCGAAATCGACGGCTTGGGAGAGGACACCGTCGGCACGGCTCAGGCGGGTCCAGACCTCGTCGAAGTTGAAGCCGGAATTGCGGACCTGGAGGCGTATGTGATCGCGGCCGTTGACCATCACGCTGAAGGCCTGATCGTCGCTTACCCACACGCCGCGGGGCCTGTGGGCGCCCTCCATGTCGGGGGTAATCAGGCGCCGCTCGACGAGGAACCGCACCACCCGGGGTTCGAGGTGCTCAAGCATGAAGAATTGGCCCGTTCGGAAGATGTCGTGACCCTCCATGGCACCCAGCACGCGATCGAGCACGCTGTGAAGTTCGTCATCCGAGGCCTGGCCGGGGAAGGGCAGGTCCGCGAGATTGCGCGCCAATGAACCGCCGCACTCGATGACGATGCCCGCGTCGGGGCCCTCGCCCGACAGCCAACGTGCCTTCTTTTCGAGCAAAGTCTCCAGCATCACACATTTAACCCTTCGAGGGCGCCCCGGCGTTCAAGGCCGACTCGAGGCCCTTGATTTCGTCGCGCAACTTGGCGGCGTCCTCATAGTTTTCGGTTTTGAGAGCGCTGCGGAGCAACGCCCGCTTCGTTTGAAGCTGCATATGCAATTGTTCGCGGGAAGAGTCACGTGAGGGGATCTTGCCGCGATGGCGCAAGCCGGGCTGCATGCTCCGGAGGACGTTGGGCAAGTGTTCGGCAAAGCTGTCGTAACATACGGGGCAGCCGAGCACGCTTCGCTGTAAGGCTTCAGCAAGCTCTAATCCGCAACCGGAGCAGACAATATGGCGTGCCAGACGGTCTGTGGCCATCCGTTGATACACGTCATGGCGGGGCGTTGGGGCCGCCCCGGACATCTCGAACCCGGTACTGGCGTTGCCCTGAATCTCATTGAGGCAGCCCTGGCAGATGCTCCTGACAATGGCTTTGCCATCAATGACTTCGCTATACCGCAAAGTGGCCAGCCGCTTATGACAACGTTCGCATAACATAATCTCTTCAGCCCTCATGGGAAGTATAACACCCCGAGGGGGGGACAGTCCATGCCGTGCCGTTGGGGAAATGCCTTGCCGGCGAAGACCTGTGCCCGTCTCGGGTTCAGTGGTCGCCGCGCGCCTGAAAAGCGCCGGGGGACGTATCAGACCTGGATGCGTCCCATACGTCCCCCATACGTCCCTTGTTTTCGCGGGTCTTGGGTGTCCTTTTCTTAACCCAGCCAGATAGACAGGCTAGAAGTAAACAAGCACGGTGTACTCGTAGGCGAGGGTTGTTTCGCCGCCGGGCTGGAGTTCGAGAGTCCAGGTGAGTTCGTTGCGTTTGTTGACGGACCACACACCCTCCTCGAGCAGAGTACATTCTGGCTCGCCATCGGCTTGAACGAGGTCGCCCGAGAAGCGGCGTCGAATGAGCAGCTTGAGGGTCTCGTTACGATGGTTGCTGGCCGTGAGTTCGCCTTTAACCAGGGTTCTCTGAAAGCGGCGTCCGCCAACGACCACCGTTAGGCGCTCGCCGCCAACCTCGTTCTCGACGTTTCGCGTCCGGACGCTGAGCGCCTTGGTAATGTGGACGGTCGCGGCCTCCCCCTTGTTGGTCCAGTAACACATCTGTTGTCCTTGAAACCGGCCATCGCATGAAATCGCGACCGCGCCGGTGGTCATGGGGAAGGGCAGGGGGTTTTTGAAGCGCACGGCATCCCATGCGGCGTCCTGGTAGGCCTCGGGGTTCTCCTGGTAGCGATGTTCGGGCAGGTACTGGCCTTCGGGACCCCGGGTATCGGGGACGAGCCACTCGACGATCCGCTCGAATGGGGCTGCGGCCGAGGCGACCGGGAACGCAAGCGCATCGCCGGCTTTGAGGCCGCGCCGGCCGATGGGCTGGTAATGGATATCAGGCCCCTCGCCGAGGGGGATAGCGGACAAATCGATACCTTGGGTGGGCATAAACACGTTTGTCATGACCGCCTGCTGGGTGGCTGCCTGCGCCAAACCTGAATAGGGCCGTATTTGCTGGCTGAGTTGCTGGAAGAAGCTGGTCCATGTGGTGTTCAGTGAAAGGGGGGATGTCACATGGGCGAACTGGACGCTCGGGAACCCCGAAATGAGATACATGTCGGCGTCCTGTATGTCCTCCAGTTCGTTCTTGATTACGGCTTGCTGTTCGATGGTCAATTCTTCCTTGTTCGAGATATCGATACGGTAACTGGGCGCCCAGGCGACGCCTTTGGTCAGGTACGACATGGTGATCCGGGAAGGCGATGGGCCATCCTTGACGGTGAGTTCGAGGACGGGACGAGTCTGGCGGACGGTTTCCCGTGCACCCTGAACTTCGGCATAGGCGATCATTGAGGAGTCGGCGTAGACGCGCCCCCGCTCTGTCTGCAGCACCAGATAGCGCGGCGGCGTGGATGGGTTCGGGGAGCTGCCGTATCCGGGATTGTGCCATGAAGCCCACGGCTGGTATCCGTTTTGGGGCTGCTGGTAGTTGCGGTCCCATGCGCGCTCGGCCGTGCCGGCTTCGAGCACCGTGCCGCTTGTGGGAGGAATCTCGCCGTCGCGGAAGTAGAGGACGACTCTGGCGCCAATCCACTCGGCGTCAAGGCCGGGTCCGCCTGCCTCGGCGACGGGGACCTCAAGTTCGCGGGTGGTCATGCGCGCCTCGACCGCAGCATCGCTTTCGAGCCAGAATGTGCCATGGATGGGTTCGGGAGGGTTGGTCACGATGTAGACGCCCGGACCCGGAGCATCCACCGTACGCGTAATAACAGCCAATCCGTTTTTGAACATCCCGACGGAGGCGATCCGGCACTCGAGTTCCTGGGCTTGCGGCCACGCGGTCCCCGCCAATGCGCAGCCCACGCACAGAATCACAATCATGTTTCTCATCGCAAGACTCCTTCTCCTCTGTGTACGTTCTTTACTGAGGATAGCGCGTATGGCTGCCTGAGTTGTCACGAGAATGTAAAAAAGTCGTAAGAGATTGGGTTGCGCGCAAGAAGCCGCCCGCGCGGCCGGTTGTCAGCGGAACCCTCTCACAGCGTGGACTTGCATCGTTCGATGATAAGGAGAATAGCGCGGGAAATGGCCCCGCAGGACAGGGAATAGCAGCCGGCCTCGCCAGAGAGCGCGGATGATCCGAGCCCGGTGCCCCGGAGGCACGGGGAAATGACGGAGCTCTTGGGGTCGTCAACCGGGCAGAGGCGGACGGCCTCCGCCCAAAACACCGGCAGCACGATGATTTCCGTGGCACGTCCGCCTGCGCGTTTGGCGGCTTCTCGCGCTGCCGCTGCCTTCACACTACACGCCGGCCCCGAGGACATACACGTTGTCCCGGCCTCAGGGCGCTGCTAGAATCACGTCGAGGAGCAAGGCGATGACGTATTGGAAACCGGTGGCGATATGGATTGCAGCGGCCTGCCTCACGGGAACGGCGTTGGCCCAGGTGCGCGGGTTTGGGCTGTCTGAAACGGTTGAAAAGGCGGAAAAACAGGGCGGGGAAGAGTCTTCCGCAACGTGGACCATCGAGTCCGCCATTGCCGAAATGAGTCTGCGCACGCGAGTGGCTCAGCTCATGATGGTGACGTTGCAGGGACGTCTTGGCCCGGACGCCGCTGAGCGGCAACTGCTGGAGAACTACACCCCGGGGGCCGTGATCATCTCGAATCTGACCCGGCCGCGCAACGCAGTCGACTATGCGGCCGCGCTGCAGAGCAATCCTGTTCGAAAACGGTACGGGGTTCCGGTGCTGCTCGGAGCGGACCTGGCCGAGTTGCCAGTGGCGTTTGGCATGCGGAAAGAAGACTTTTTTGCACCGTTGCCGACGATGCTCGCCGTGGCCGCGGCCGATGACCCTACGGCGACCCGGGGTCTGGCGGACCTGTACGCGGAACACCTCGCCGCGATGGGGTTCTCGTTTCAGGCAGGCCCATGTCTTGCGCTGGCTCCCGATTTGCCGAACGCGAAAGGCGGCCTGCAATGTCTTGGCTCTGACCCCGACTTCGTGGGGGAGACGGCGGAGATTTTTCTGCGGGCATTCGCCGAGCGGGGTCTCGCGGTGCTGTTTACGGGGTTCCCCGGCGGGTACTGGAACCAATCCGGCGACGCGCCCCCGATGCTTATGACGCCGGCCTCGGCCATGGGAGCCCAGGACCTGATACCCTACAAGCGCGCCATCCTGGGGGGAGCGCGCATGCTCCTCGTAGGCAACATTCTTACGCCACATCTGGACAAGGACCGCGGCGCCGCCAGTCTGTCTCCCAAGGTGATGAAGGAGCTGCTGCGCGACGAGCTTCTGTATCCGGGGATTGTGGTTGCCGGCCCTATTGACGGGCTGTCGGTCTCGAAGGGCGCAACGCAGGAAGACGCGGCCGTTACGGCTTTGAAAGCGGGCGCCGATATGCTGCTCTGGCAGTACCCGGGCCTGCATGTCATGAAATCCGTCGAGACTATTGTGAAATCCGTCGAGGACGGCAAGTTTTCGGAGGCGGCCATCAACGTGTCGGTAACCCGGGTTCTCCAACTCAAGGATGACTTGAAGCTTCGCTCGAAGGAGCCCTCGAAGGAAAAAGCCGTTGACCGGCTCGAGAAACGCAGCGCTTATCCCGAGGCGGCCCGAAAAATCGAGCGGCGTTCCATCACCATCGTGCGGAACGAAAACGGTGTGCTTCCGCTTTCCAGAGAGCGGTCGGCCCCTGTTGGCATAACCGGGGTGATTGGCGTATCGGAACTGCGCGACCTTCTGAAAAAGGACCTGAAGAATGTCGCACAGCAAAACATCGCCACGGCGAAACACGGCGGCGAAATCTACGACTTCGAGATACACCGGCTGACGTCCCGTGCGGAAGGTGTCCGAACGGTCGTCGTAGTGCTTACCAACGAGATCCGGGCCCAAGGCAAGATCGAACTGATCAGTAAACTGAAGGATATCGGCGCGCGAGTCGTGGCAGTCCTCGTGGGCTATCCGAGCACCCTGGGGGATCTCAAGGAGGCGGACGCCATTGTGGTCGTGTATTGCGACCCGGCGGCGTCTTCGGCGGCCATGGGGGCGGTGGCCGAAGCCCTCCTGGGGAAGAGCTCTATCGCCGTCAAGCCGCCCGACGAGGCCGTGCAAGTGAAAGCGGGCACGCCCCTGGCCCTCGACGCGCTGCAATGGCTGTATAGCCCGGCGGGGCGTCTTCCTGTAAGCTTGGAACCGCCGTTTGTATACGGTCTGGGACATTCCGTTCTCACTCCTCAAACTGTCAAGAAGCTGCAGTGGGAGTTCGGCGATGGCGGCAAATCGAAAGAGCGCACGGTCCAACACGCCTACAAGACGTGTGGAACCTACACGTTGACGCTGTCGGTTACCGACGCTTCGGGAGAGGTCTCCTCGGGAATAACGCATGTCGAAGTGTCCGAGTAGAAATCCGTCGCGAAACGCAGGATATACAGGCAGCCCAATGCGCCAGAGTGGCAAGGCAAGGGATTCCGGATGAATATCGTTCTGATTGGTTTCCGCGGAGTAGGAAAATCGAGTATTGCGGAACTCGTGGCGTTGTGCACCAACCGCAAGGTCTTCCGGATAGACGACGAGGTCGAGAGACGGGCGGGGTGTTCCATCTCGGAACTCGTCCAGCAATATGGATGGGAGCGGTTCTGGGACCTCGAAGCAGAAGTCTGTGCGGAAGCGGCGGGCATGACGGACACCGTGATTGACGCGGGCGGCGGCGTGGTTCAGCGGCCTCAGAATGTCGCGGCGCTCAAGGCCAACGGCACGTTTTTCTTGTTGATCGCGGAGGCTGGCACGATCAAAGATCGCATCAAAGATGAGGGGGGACGCCCCTCAATCACGGGGAAGAAGTCGTTCCTGGACGAGATCGAGGAGGTGTTGGAGGCGCGACTGCCGCTTTACCAGGCCGCTGCGGACCATGTAATCCGCACGGATAGGCGGTCTCTGGCCGAGATCGCGGACGAGATTATCGCGATCGCGTGTACCGCACTGTAGACTACCCGTCCGGCTCCCTGGCATGGTATACTGCGTTTGGTTTTTGAGCGGTAAGCAGGGGTTAAGGGCGTGTATCAAGCGCCCGAGGTATGCTGGGCCGCACCGCCAGGCCGGTTTTGAAGAGAGGGCAGCCATGCGAGTCCGCACGTTTCAGACGAAGGTGAGCGCCGAATCCCTTCAAAAGATGGACGAAATCATCAACAACTGGCTGGAAAAGAACCAGGTTGAGGTCAAAATCGTTACGCAAACGTTTAGTTACGAAAATCACCATGGAGTAAATGCCCAAGATCCCACACTTATCACCACCGTATGGTACTAAGGAAAACTGCCGCCAGCGGGCTGCAAACGAGAGGGTACGCTTACACGGCGTTTCCCGGGCGCCAAAACTCGTTACACCCGTCGGCAAGAAAGGTCAACACGCTTGCTTAGCAAGGGGACTGGTGCTTCGATGAATCTTACCAAGTATATCATGAAATCGTGCATCGTTTCGGAAATGAAGGCTGATAACAAAGCGGACGCGTTGAAAGAACTGATCAACTTGCTGTTCGAGAAGAAGAAGATGACGAGCGTAGGCCCGGCGCTGGACCAAATCCTGGCCCGCGAAATCACGGAGAGCACGGGCATCGGAAAGGGGATCGCCGTCCCCCACGCCAGAGTCACCGGCATGAAAGGGCTCGCGTGCGCCGTGGGGCGCGTCCCGCAGGGGCTTGATTTCCGCGCGGTTGACCGTGAACCGGTGAACATCATTTTCCTGATATGCTATCCGCCTAGCGAGCAGACAACCTATCTCAATTTCGTAGCCACCGTCGCCAAATTGCTGAGCGATCCTCACAATCTCGCCAAGATCATGAATGCGGAAAACGAAGATGAGATCTTCGAGCTGCTGGAGAAGGCCTCCGAGAGTTTCTCGGAAGCTTCCGAACAGAAAGTGCGGAAAGTCAAGGCGGACCCCGCCATTGAGCAGGTGCCGGATGGCCATGCCGAGATTATCCTGCTGGCGCGCCTGCAGTTGTGCGAGGAGATGCTGGCCAACGCGCGGTCGGGCAAGAAGCAGATTCGCAGCCGCATCGACAACATTCGAGAACTCGTGTCGCCGCGGCTCATCCGGCACTACGATCGGCTCAGCAAAGCGCGTCCGCCAGCGCTGGTTCCGGTTGAGGGCGATACTTGTCAAGGCTGTTTTATGAAATTGCCTTCACAGTTTGTGCAGCAGGTGCGGCAGGACCCTGAGCATATCCATACGTGCCCCAATTGCAGCCGCTACATCTACGTCGTTTAGCCGACGGGAGGTGAACCGGATCAGGTCCGCGCGGCCCGGATGCAGACATGGGGCGGCGACAGGCGCGTACGGGTGCACCGAAAGGATGTCCAGAAAGGATTGCACGTATGACGCTTAATCCCAAGTATGAAATGTTGGCCAATCGCGTGGCCCTGTTCAAAGGGATTAGCCCGGATGACATCCACAAGATCATTTCGCGCGGTTTGACCATGGCTATGGAGAAGGGCAACATCATTTTCTACAAAGGGACGACGGGCAACCAGATGTTCGTTATCTTGGCCGGGAGGGTAAGCCTTTTCGACGGGCAGAAGCATTTGGCCGATCTCCGCACGGGGGATATGTTCGGCGAGATGGCGCTCATAAACAATGAACCGCGCAGCGCCACCGCTGTCGCGGCCGAGCAGACCCAGCTGTTCATCATGAGCGAGACCTTCTTTCAAAGGCTTATGACCAAGAAGGTCGCCATCCAGATGTTGCTCAACATCATCGGTACCTTGAGCACGCGCCTGCAGAGCATGAACAAGCGCATTCTGGAGATGAAGGAAGAGAGTGCGCGGTCTTGACCCGACCCCAGCCGGATGGGGGAACGGTCCGCGCAGGCCTTGTGAAACGGGCAGATGCCGCGCCGGAGCCGGAACTCACCGGGCCGTGTAGTGCCGTGGTACGCTTCGCCCGTTTGAGTCGAAACATCGGGTCTTGCTAAACTGGTGTTTTGTGTCTTTGCCAGGTTCACGCGCCCTTGTGGCGCGGTTTTGTTATGTTCATGCGCGAAACGCGCCAATTGGACCGAACGGAGGACGACTATGGCCATCGCACCACACGGCGGAAAGCTGGTAAACCGACTGCTCACGGGAGAAGCGCTCAAAGCCGCGCAGCGCAAAGCCGCGGCCTTGCCATCCATCACCGTGGATGCCTATACCGCGTTCGACATCGATGGCATCGCCAAGGGGTTGTTCAGCCCCCTTACCGGTTTCATGGGAGAAGCAGAAGCCCTTTCCGTGCTGGATAGCATGCACTTGCGCCCCGGCATTCCCTGGACGATACCGATTCTGCTGGACGTGCAGGCGGAGGTTGCCGACCGACTCGAGCTGGGTTCTGAGGTGGCCATTCAGGACGACCAGGGCGACGTGGTAGCGATATTGCATCTCTCCGAGAAGTTCTCCCTGGACCACGCGCAGCTTTGCGAGAAGGTGTATCTGACAGCCGACGATTCCCACCCCGGGGTGAAGTACACCATGTCTCTCGGCAAGGTCTTTCTTGCGGGCGAACTGGATGTGCTCAAGGCGCGCACGATCGAATTCCAAGAGTACAACCTGACGCCCGCCGAGACCCGCGCGGCGTTCGAGCAGAAAGGCTGGAAGCGGATCGTCGCGTTTCAGACGAGGAACCCCATCCACCGCGCGCACGAGTATCTCACCAAATGCGCCCTTGAGATCTGCGACGGGCTGCTGATCCATCCCCTGATGGGAACCACCAAGAGCGATGATATTCCCGGCTCAGTGCGGATGAAGTGCTATTCGGTGCTGATCGACAACTATTACCCGAAAGACCATGTCATGTTGTCGCTGATGCCGGTCAACATGCGGTATGCGGGGCCGAAAGAGGCCATCATGCATTCCATCATCCGCAAGAACTACGGCTGCACGCACTTCATCGTGGGCAGAGACCATGCAGGCGTAGGCAACTTCTACGGTACTTACGACGCTCAACGGATTTTCGACGATTTCGATCCCGAGGAGATCGCCATCACCCCGCTGTTCTTCGAACACGCGTTCTATTCGAAACGCACCCAATCGATGGCTTCCCCGAAGACGTGCCCCGGCACCAACGAGGACCGCGTCTTTCTGAGCGGCACCAAGGTACGCGAGATGCTCAAACGGGGCGAGATGCCGCCGCCCGAATTCACGCGCCCCGAGGTCGCGAAGATCCTCATCGAGTGGGCCCAAGAGAACGGTGAATGAGCCGCCGCCTCCTGGTGCTCGGCCTTGATTGCGCGACGCCCCAGTTTGTGTTCGGGCCGAATGCCTTCGAACTGCCGAACCTCCGCGCGCTGATGCGCCGCGGCTGCTGGGGGAGGCTCGAAAGCTGCCATCCGCCGATCACGGTCCCCGCATGGGCGTGCATGCTCTCGGGGAAGGACCCGGGAACGCTCGGTATCTATGGCTTCCGCAACCGGCGTGACTACTCCTACGACAACATGTTCACGGCCGATGCCTCGGCTGTCCGCCAGCCCCGCGTGTGGGACATTCTCTCCCGGCACGGAAAAAGGGTGGTGGTGCTGGGCGTTCCCCAGACGTATCCGGTGCGCCCCGTGAATGGCTGGATGGTCGCCGGATTTCTGACGCCCAACGAAGATGCCCCGTACACCTATCCAAGGCCGCTCAAAGAGGAGCTCCGCCGGGCCGTTGGCGAATATCTTATCGATGTGAAGGACTTCCGGACGGAGGACCGGCCTGCCTTGCTCGAGCGGCTGTATGCCCTCATGGAGAACCGGTTTCACTATGCGCGGCATCTGATGGAAGCGAAGCCCTGGGACTTCTTCATGGTGGTGGACATGGCCATCGACAGGCTCCACCATGCGTTCTGGCGCTTCTGCGAGCCGACTCATCCTGCATTCGTGCCCGGCAACCCATTCGAGCACGTTTTTCGGGACTTCTATCAGGCGGTCGACGCCCGCCTCGGCGAACTAGTCGAGCTGGCCGGAGAGGATACCGCCGTGATGCTGGTCTCGGACCATGGGGCCAAGAGCATGGTGGGAGGCGTTTGCGTCAACGAATGGCTGCTTCGCGAGGGGCTGCTCACGCTGAAACGCAGGCCCGAGCGCCGCGCCCGCATCGAGGATTGCGACATCGATTGGGCCCGCACCCGGGTATGGGGCAGCGGCGGCTACTACGGGCGGATGTTCTTCAACGTCGCGGGGCGCGAGCCGGAGGGCCAGGTCCCCGCGGCGGCTTACGAGACTTTTCGCGACGAGTTGATCAGCCGCATCCAGGAGATGCATGGTCCCAATGGGCAGTTGCTCGGGAACCGGGCCCTCAAGCCGCAGGACATCTACGAGAACGTCGAAGGCGTTGCCCCGGACCTGCTCGTGTACTGGGGGGACCTGGGGTGGCGCTCGGTGGGCTCGGTCGGGTTCGATGACATCTTTACTTTCGAGAATGACACCGGCCCCGATGACGCCAACCACGATTATCACGGCATATTCATTCTGGATGATCGAACCGGCCGGGGTGGAAAGGAAATCGAGGGTCTTGACCTTCTATCCATCGCTCCGGCCATGCTGCGTCTGATGGATGTGCCGGCGCCCGCGGACATGAGGGGAGGCGCACTCGAGGAGAGCCTGCTGTGAAACATCGGTACACCGTTCGGATTGTTGGAGAGGGGGCTGCTGAAACGGCTCATGCGCTGGTTCGCCGCCTGGCCGAACTCGGGTGTCACGTATGCCCGCCGGACCGGAAGCCCAGCGAGGATTTCGCCGGCGTTGCGGTCTTACTGGGCCAATCTTCATCGTCCTCGGGCGCTGATGAGACCGTGGAGGTCAGCCCGCACGATACGCCCGATTTCGCCGCGGAAAAAATCCTGGATCTCCTTGACGAACGGGGGGTGATTTCGATGGAATCGGAAGACTATTCCCCGGAGGAGGAAGAAGCTGTCCGGAAACGTCTGGCCGATTTAGGGTATATTGAATAGCAGCGCGTAAACGCATTCCACTACCGCCATTCAGGAAACGCTCAGCAAGCGCTATGCGGATAGGTATTAACGCATTGTCCCTCGAACCCGGCTATTGCGGGGAGACGGTTTATCTCCGCAAGGTGTTTGCGCGGGTCCGCGACTTGCAGCCGGAGACGACAGGGATCTTCATTACAAGCGCACAGAACAACGAGTTTTTTGCGGGATGCGACCGTGTGGTGTTCGAACAGCCCGTGGACGCGAGCGTAATCGGGTTGCCGGCATCCGAACGTGAGTTCACAAAAACCATCGAAAGCGCGGGCATCGACGTTCTCTTTTCTTCTCTGCGGACGGCGCCGGTCAAGCCGCGCGTCCCCCAAGTCCTGTATACGATGGACCTGCAGTTCATCCTCGAACCGCTCGCGAAGGGCCGTTGGCGCGACAAGGCCATGGTCAAACGGGTCGTGCAAACGTGCGAAAACGCCGTTGCGATAGTGGCTCCGTCTGAATTCATCCGCAGACAGCTTCTCGAGCTTTTGGAGGTGCCGCTGGACAGGGTGGTGGTGGCGCCCTTGGGTGTTTCGGATGTGTTTGCCGAACCTCAGGCCTGCTGGGTGCAGCAACCTTATTTTCTTTCAGTGGGGGCGACGCGGGCCTCGAAGAACGTCGAGGGCTTGTTGCGGGCGTTCCAGTTCTTCGAGTCGCGCGGCCCGCACAGTCTTGTGATTGCGGGGCTTCCCGGAGACCGCGAGTTTCGCGACTGGGGCCCTCGGGTCATGCGCATCCAGCAGTGTCCCGAGAACGCGCTGGCCGCCTTGTATCAGCATTGCGAGGCCGTGGTGTGCTCCTCGTTCTATGAAGGCTCTGGCGTCATGGTGCTGGAGGCCATGCGGGCGGGCGCTCAGCTTGTGGCGGGACGCGTCGGGGCTATCCCCGAGTTTGCCGGCAACGCGCCAATCTACTGCAATCCTCAGAACGCCGGGATGATCGCCTCGGCTATTCAGCGGGCCATGGATATCGAGCCGGAAAAGCGCAAGCGGCGCGCTCTCTACATGACCAACGCGGCGGCGGAATACACATGGGACAACTGCGCGTGGAAGACCCTCCAAGCCTTTCGCACATGGTGATGCCATTTGCTGCTCCGTTTGCCCGGCGTTTTCCGTTATAATGGCCTTCCTTCAGCACACGGGAGACCAAACAAGTGGGGAGAAGTGTCATGACTGTCTTGCATCAATCGTATGCCGCCATGATTGCCTTTTGGGGTGCAGTAATACTCGGAGCCGGATATGCCTCCGCGCAGGAGGCTACGGCCGGTCCGGCTCCGGTTGACCCCGCCACGGCTACCAGCGAGTTCGGCGATGAACTGCTCTGGTACGACGCAACAAGCCTTCCCGTCGACGGCAGGGGCTGGACCGACACCGCTGCTCCGTATGACCGCCTCCCTGCGCGCGCGGAAGGGGTGGTGCGTCCGCCAGTCTGGGACCTCAGCCGCGATTCGGCGGGCATGGCGGTCCGTTTCATGACCAACTCGCCCACGATCGGGGCGCGCTGGGTCTTGCGGGACGCCAGCCTGGCCATGGCGCACATGCCCGCCACGGGAGTCAGCGGCCTGGACTTATACGTCAAGGATGGGGGCAGGTGGCTCTGGGTCGCAAACGGCCGTCCGTCTGCCACTACGATGCAAGCCAAGCTGCTCTCGGGAATCCCGGAAGGGATGCACGAATATCTCCTGTACCTGCCGCTATACAACGGGGTCACGACTGTGCACATCGGTGTTCAGCCGGATTCTACCCTCGCGGTTCCTCCGCAGCGGCCCGAAGCCACACGCAAACCCATCGTGTTCTGGGGAACATCGGTCACGCAGGGCGGTTGCGCGGCGCGGCCCGGGATGGCCTACCCGGCAATCGTGGGACGCATGATGGACCGGCCCACGATCAATCTCGGCTTCTCGGGCAACGGACAGATGGAGCCGGAGATGGCGAAGTTCATCGCGGAACTGGACGCGGAAATGTTCGTCGTTGATTGCTGTCCGAATCTCGGTCCGGAGGAGATCGCCGCGCGGACGGAGCCGGTGGTGCAACTCCTGCGGGAAACCCGCCCGGAAACCCCCATAGTGCTGATGGAGAACATCATTTATCAGGAAGGGTATTTCATTCCCGGTATGCGTGAGGCTTACGAAAAAAAGAATGTCGAGCTGAAAGCGGCTTACGAACGGCTTGTAGCGGCGGGCGTAAAGAACCTGCACTACATCCCGTGCGATGCTCTGCTGGGCGACGACGCCGAAGCTACCGTCGACGGTACCCATGCGACGGACTTGGGATTCTTGCGCATGGCCCAAGCCATCACCCCGGTCTTGAATTCGATCCTGAGCAAATAGGCGGCCTCGAGGCCACCGGCAGCGAGAGGGTAGCGAGCCATGTTAAGCGAACTCGAACTTTTCCGTGTGCGCATCGGTCTTATTCAGGCGTTCTTGCTCGACCATCAGTACGACGGGATCCTGCTTTCCCGCACAGACAATTTCGCGATGGCAACCGCGGGAAAACGGAACTACGTGTCGTTGTGCTCCGATATGGGCGCGAGTTCGCTCTTTGTGACGTCCGCTGGCGACGCCTGTTTTATCGGCAATAATATCGAAGAAATACGTGTCATCGCCGAGGAACTGCGCCCCTACGGCTGCGAAATCCGGAGGTTCATGTGGTTTCAGGATTCGGCGGCGGCACTGGCGGAACGCGAATTCACGGGGACTCTCGTATCGGATGATGGGAGCCTCGGCAAGAACGTCAACGCTCAGATGGCCTACATACGCTCGCTGCTGACGATCAACGAACTCGAGAAGTACCGCCATCTGGGCAAGCTGGCCGCTGAGACCGTCACGGCGGCCGTCGAAGGGGCCGAGGCAGGCATGGCCGAAGCCGATATCGCCGCGCTGCTCATAGGCGAAGGCGCCAAGCGCCGTTGCCAGGTACCTATCGCCCTGATCGCGGCGGACCGGCGCATCACCAAGTTCCGCCACCCCTTGCCGACCACGGCGCCGCTCCTTCCCGACAAGATGCGGGAGGTCCTGGTGCGCGGGTATGTGATGATCATTCTTTCTCTCCTGAGAGAAGGCCTCGTGGCGTCTGTCACTCGGTTCAAGCGAGTCGGCGAGCTGCCCGACCGCATCCCCTCCGCGTACGCCCGCATCTGCGGCGTCGATACCCTCTTGCACGAGGCCACCGAGCCCGGCAAAACCTTGGGCGACGTGTTTTCCCAGTGCGAGCAGGCCTATACCGCCATGCGCTTCTCGGCGACCGAATGGCATAACCACCATCAGGGCGGCACAACGGGTTACGCGGGCCGCACATGTAAGGCGTCCCCCCAAGAATCGTTTCCCATCCTTGACACCAGATGGGAGAAGAAAGTGCGGGATATCACGGGCATCGATGCGGTCTTTGGGCAAGCCTTCGCGTGGAACCCCTCCGCGCCGGGGGTGAAATCCGAAGACACCTTCCTTCTCATGCCTGACGGGACCAAGGAGATTATCACCCGAACGCCCGCACTCCCACGCGTGGACCTTACCGCCGTGCTTGGACGCAAGACCGACGTGGTCAAGAGCGGTATAGCCGAACCCTGAACACGATAGCGCTTTGCCTCAGGCCGCGCTGCCTTGCCGCGGATTGTTCGATGGCATCTTCGCGCCTTTGTGGTTCGAGGCCCGGAAGCGTCTAACGCGGCGTCGCGCCAGAGAGCATTGATCCACGCATGCGCGCAGACGCAGAGAAAAAGATTCGGCGCCTTCGCGACCAGGACTAAAAGACAAGCACATGGATGTCTCGCGTTCCTTTATTGCCGGCTTCGAACACCACGATGTCGCGGCGGCGGTTGGCGTTGAGATCGCACGTCTTCGCTGCGCCATATGGCGGGATATCGAATGTTGCCGCAGGCTCTTGGGAAACAAGTTCTTCGCCGCGGCCTTCGAACAGTCCCAACCTTTTTCCGTCAGGACTGAAGACCGCGTCCATGCGGCCGTCCCCGGTAAAATCGCCGAGTGCGAGGATGCCCTCTCTGGTTCCGTCAGGCGCGGCGAGCGTGAACCGGCTCCGATATCGGGGAGTTGCGTCAAAACCGTGGGGCGAGTTCAAGTGCGCTTCCAGGCGCAGCGTAAGTCTCTCGCGAACGAGATAACTCACCATCGATTTCAGTCCGAATGACAACTCGAAAAAGAAGACATCATCCAGGCCGTCGCCGTTAACGTCGATGACGGTGGGCTGGGCGAAGGCGCCGGACTTGACGAATTGCATGTCCGGCTCTTGTGAAAAGGTGCAGCCGGGTTGCGCGAAGAAGATGCGTGTGCACGTCTCGACATCTATGCTTCCCTGCGCTTCCGTGACAAGCAAGTCAGGCAGGCCATCCTCATTCAAATCGTGGAGTTCAGCGTGCGCTTGGGGTTTTGGCGGTTTTGGGAAAGTGTCCGCATAGGCCCCGGACGGCGTTGGGGACAGGCGCTCGGGCGCTTTCTTGAAGGGGATTTCCGAGGTGACAAGATCATTCCAGTCTGGTCCCCGTACAAACTCGACCGTGTGCGTATTGATGAAAGCCAGCGCCTGATACGCGTCGTTTTCCCAGGGAAACGGCACGACACCCGGGAAGTCGTAACGCAAGTGCGTGCGGGAAGCGCTGTCGTGGGCCACCGCTCCCGCCACATGGCATCCAATGGTGGCAATTTCGCGGCCCGGCTCGCGCAGACCGTAGCCGTGAGGAAGGGGGACCAGCCACTCATGGACGCCGTCACGGTCAACGTCAACGACCTGGTTATCGAGAAAGCGGGGGAACTCGAGTCCGGCCGGAAACAACGAAACGAAACGCGGCTCGGCGACCTGGGTGAATGCCTTGTCTCGCAACGCGAGGATATGAGCCCCGGCCGTATCCACCGCCACGACCTCCGCGGGGGGGGCCCCATCCGTCTCTGCAAAGAACACTCCGCCGACGGTGGGTGGAAGTTCCTGCCGGCAATCAGCTTTCTCCGCATAGGTTCCGTCGGGCCGGCTCAGGTATACAGATAAATACGTGCCCCGGTCCGCGGTCCCGCGCGCGGACAGGGCGCAGATGTCGTCGCGCCCGTCGCCGTTCACATCCGACACCGCCACATCGGCGAGAACGTCTTCATGCTGCAACGTGTAGTGCTGCGCAGCCCCGTCCGTCACAGCGCAACAAATCATGACGAGAAAACAAAGCACGCGGCATCTCCCTTCGCGCAGATGCTCCTGCCGTGATTAGCGGCTATTCGGCATCGTGAACCCGCCTCCAATGCTCTCGGCTGATATGTATGACGCTTTCTCGTTCAATCGCGGTCCGGTTTCCCGCAACCTTCGGCTGACGCCTCGGCGCATCCCCCGCGCCCCTTGGCCGCATGCACGAGAATCACATGAGCAACACATAGCGCCAGACCCCAGCATCCCGGAACGAACAACCGGCTTCCGAGAGCGATCACGGTGAAAAAAACGACCAGGCTCAGCCCGATGATACGCAATGCCGGGGACACCTTTTCGCGGCGCCCAACGGCCGAGAGCACGCCGGATACAACAAAGCCCGTCCCGAACCAGCCGGCGAAATTGCTGATGGGGATGCCATAGTAGAGGCCCGCGTGGCCCCATTGCCAGAGACGCATGGGCCCCGCGGCTACGGGGTCGAGCACAAGATCTATCGCGGTCAATCCCGCTGCGCCGGCAAGCGCAAGAACCATCGGATGCCGGATAAAGGGCCGGAGCAATACGTCGAGATACCCCGCGAGCACCGCCCACGCGCACACCATCACCAACGGCACGCCGAGCAGCAATGGGGCGAACGCCTGCGTGTACTGGTATTCGCCGAAAGGGAACCCGGTCCAAACCCCCAGAATCTCGGCCGCGAATCCAGCCAGTCCTCCGATTACGAGCGCCATCTGATAGCGTTTGGTGGAGCAGATGAGAACCAGTACGGCGGCCAGCATCATGAATAGAGGTCCGGCCCACCGCATGTGCTCCTCGGGCTGTCCCGAGACAACGTAGGAGACCATCCCGCCCGCCCACAACACGGCGTACGGAATGACCAGCATGCCGAGCAAGAGCCTACGTTTCATGGCGGATGAGCAACTCCTCGGCGATCTTCGCGGATAAGCGCACCACGGGCGTACGGCCGCCGCTCACCACTGCGTGTCCGGCGTCTTTGCTCATGGCTTATCCACCGGGGCGCCCGCATGGTAGCGCCGTCCTTTCCATTCAACGCCACGGCCGGAGCGGCACTGCCACCACGATGAAATGCCCAGAGCGATGAACATCGCCTCGGCCACCGGATGAAGCAGGCTCGACCAGAAGGGATGTCCAAAACGCATCCCCATTATGGCGCGCATGGCAACCACCAGCGCGGCAGACGCCGCGAACAAGTGCCAGGGGCCATCAATCATCAACGCTAGAGGAATCATTAGAAAGGGCAGCAGGAAACACGTGAAATGAAACAGCAAGAACAGCGGGAAACCCCACCTATGACGAAACGCCGGGTAGAAATTCTTCAGAAACCCGCGCCAGATGTCTCCCAGACCTTCATACATGCGCACGCGCACAACATCCTGCCCGTCAAGGCAGATGCTCCGTTGGCCGCGCACCCGCCAGAGCCGCGCGAGACACGTGTCCTCGAAGATTTCGTTGCGTACGGCCTCATGCCCGCCTACCGAGCGATACGCGTCGCGTTGCGCAAGTATGCACGCCCCATGGGCCAGTCCCAGCGAAGGATCGTTGCGCGACAGCGCCAGATGAGCGGGAAACAGCGTGAACGCACAGAAGCTCAACATGGGCATGAGGGCGTTCTCCCAGAAGGTGCGGCATTCGAGAGCCGGCCAGCACGACAAAAAGGTGGCGTTGCGGGCGCGGGCTTCGTTAACCATCCTCGCGGCCGCGTCCGCGCTCAGAGCCGTGTCAGCATCCAGGAACAGGAACCATTCCGAAGCGGCGTTCCGGGCCAGTTGAGCGCATGCAAACGGTTTGCCGAACCATCCGTCGGGCAAGGCAACGCCGGGCAACAGTCGAATGCGGGCATCGCGGGCGGCGTATTCCCTGACGAGGTCCGCCGTGCCGTCAGTCGAATGGTCGTCATACACCAGCACTTCCGCCACCGCCGGCCCCTGCCTGGAAACCGAGTCGAGACACGACCCGAGCCGCCGTTCCTCGTTCCGTGCCGGGATGAGGACGGATACTGCCGGCACGTCCTCGCCCTCTTTCTTGCGCACCCCCGGCCATAAGGCCATGTTCATCACAACCACGAGAAAGACAAACGAACAGAGCAGGAAGACAATCGTGGTGAGCGCTGTCATGGCGCCGCCTCGGCAGATGCCGGCGTTCTGCCGTTGCAGGGTGTTTGGAACAGGATGCCGGCAAGCTGCGCTGTCGCTTCCCGGATCGGTTCGTGGCCCGCTCCCTGCAATTCATGAATGCGAACGCCCGGAAAGACTTCGCGCCATATGTCGAGCGACCGCCGAACCGCCGCGAAGGTGCGGTCGCCGTGGACGATGTCGACGTCGACCTGAAGGGATTTGAATCGGCGGCTGTCAGCCAAAGTGAGCATGAGGCACAGATAGCGGTGCGCCACAGCGTGGTCTACCTTGACAAAGGCGGAGGTCAGATTGGTTTCGGGGCGGCGCCGTTTCCGAAGGGCGTTATTGGTGATGAAGCGTCCCAGGGGGTTGGCAAATGTCGTATAGTACGCGTTGCGCCCAAACGTTCCCCATGTAAATAGCCGAAAGTACCAGGGGCAATAGGCAAACGGGTCGATAAGCAGCACCCGGGGCACGTTCAATCCATATACACGCAGCGTTTCCAGACCGAGCTGAGCGCCGCCGCAGTTGCCCACGAGGGTGATGTCGCCGGAGGGCGCCTGCCGGATCGCGTTGGCAATACACTCGAGCACGGGCTCGAGGGTAAGCTCCGCGGGCGCCACCGAATCGCCGTAGCCCGGAAGGTCCATGGCAAAGAACGAAGCATCAGCAGGCATGTAGTCGTAAAGCCGCCGGAAAGTGCGGCTATTGCCGGCCCACCCGTGCACGCCGACGAACGCGCGCGGTCCATTACCTATGCGCTCAACGTTCATGCGCCAGTATCCTCTCCGCCGTAAGCTTGCCGCTCAGTACCGCCATGGGCATTCCCGTGCCCGGCGTGGTGCTGGCGCCGGTGTAGTACATGCCTTCTAGCTCTGGGGCGTAGTTTCGGGCGCGGAACGGGCCTACCTGGAACAGCGTGTGTGCCGCGCCGAAAGCCGACCCGTCGTGTAATCCAAAACGCTCTCGCCAGTCGTTCGGGGTATAGACGTGCTCGACGCAGATCCGGGCCGCGGTCAGGTCGCAATCGTGTTGTCTCAAACGCTCGAGCACCTGGGCCCGGATGCTCGCAACGCACTGTGCCCAGTCCACGTCGCCCATCCTGCTCAGTAACGGCAAGGGCACGAGCACGAACACCGTTGTGTTGCCCTCGGGTGCAAGCCGGGGGTCGGTCGCCGAGGCGATGCTCACATAGAAAGGAAGGCCGCGCGGAACCGTGCTGCCCCGGAACAAGTCACGGAAGGCGCCGGGATAGTCGTCGGGCAGGAAGATGGTGTGGTGGCCCATCCCCTTGACCTGCCCTCGCACGCCCCAGTAAAACGTCAGCACGGCAGGCGTCATGCGCGTCCGCGCGTTCGAGCGGCGCCGCTTCTCGATGAGCGGTTCGTGGCCGAGGAGGCTTTGGTCGGTCGTCGGCACATCCACGTTCGAGACGACAATCCGAAAGGCGTCTATTCCGCCTCCCGCTTTCCGCACCCCCCGCACCGCGCCGCCGGCGGTCTCGATCCGCTCGACCGGGGTGCTTGTCAGGATTGCCACTCCTGTTTCGCGCGCGAGACGTTCAAGGCCCTCGACGAGGCCGTAGATTCCCCCCCGCGGCAGCCATAACCCGTACGCGAGCTCTCCATACGGCAGGATCGAGAAGAAACCCGGCAGTTGGAAGGGGGAGCCGCCCAGGTACATTCCATACGACCCCAGCCCTTCGCGAATATGGCGGCTCTTGAAGAAACGGTCCAGCTCGCCGTACAGGGAGCGCCACACGCTCAGGCGCAGGATTTCCCCGGGCCGCATCGACACCAACCATCGCAGGGGGTTGTCAACATTGCGCGTCACCAATTTTGCAAACGCCAGGTCATACTTGGCTCCCGCGTCCGCAAGAAAGTGCATAAGCCCCGGCGCAACACGCGGTTCGACGGATTCCAGTGCCCTCAACAGAGCTACAAGATCGCTCGAGAGAGCGAACCGGGTTCCGTCGGGCCACTGAAATGCCACGCCGGGTTCCACGGGCAACAGCTCGATATAGTCCGCCATCCGGGCGCCGGCCGCGCGAAACAGGTTTTCGAAGACCCAGGGATAATTGAGGAGGGACGGTCCCGTGTCAAATCGAAAACCATTCGACTCGAGGAGGTTAGCGCGCCCGCCCAGACGCTCGTTCGCCTCGTAGAGGGTTACGGGGAATCCTGCCAGGCGCAGATGTATGGCCGCGCTCAATCCCCCAAGTCCCCCTCCTATCACGGCGACAGGAGACGCGGTATTGGCATGTTGACAGCGGTTTCCAAGCATAAGCATAGTTTGAAGACGCGGCGCTCAACAGACGCCGGGAGTCACGAATGCAAGAAAGACAGTGGCAAGCGCCAGTACTTGCTCGCCGGTAGAAGCCTGAATTTGTCCCGGAAGGGCACAGTCTCCCGGTGCAGAAAACCCTCGCGACTGTTTCGGATCTGCCAGTTCAAGCGGCCATAGACTTCTATACAGGCATGGATGGCAGTCCGGCTATCCGGAGAGAACGCATCGAGGTCCGCGCGCGCCCGGTCGTAGTACACCTCTGCCTCCCCTGCCACACGATGCACAACACGCGAGATGGCCTCGCTTTGCGCGGGATCTAGGGTGTCCATGCGGGCAATGCCCTCTGCCCGCAGTAGTTCCATGGGGAGGTACTGCCTTCCTCGCCGCTGATCCTCGGCGACGTCGCGCACGAAGTTCGTGAGCTGCAGCGCGATCCCAAGGTCTCTCGCGGAACGTATGGCTCTCGGGAAATCCTCGGGGCGCGCCGGACCATAAACGTACGCCAGGAAATAGCCTACTACGATCGCGCTGCCATAGACGTATCCATCGATAAGGTCCGTCAACGTCTCGAAATGCGCCGGACACACGTCGAGGCGCATGGCGCGAAGAAAATCGCGGTAGTATTCGTGGGGAATGTTGTTTCGCCGGACGACCTCGGCAAATGCGGCGGCAAACACCGGGGTCCCTGCCTCAACCGCGGCGCGCAGCGACGGCGCCGCAAGAGCCGCATCGTACTGGACGGTCCAGACGTCGAGCGCCTCAAGTTTGCGCGATTCATCCCACGCGAACGAGTCGACAATCTCGTCCGGATACCGGAGAGCCGAATAGATGACCTCGACCTGATCGCGCTTTACGCGGGGCAGGAAACGCGTGACGATGAAGAAGCTGGTACTGTAATTGCGCAGCACATGGCGTGAACTGCGAACCGCCGCGGCCCATGCTTCAGAATCGCTGGCCGCGTCTCGCACTTCCGCTCGGGTCTGCGCCATAAAGCGCTCCCAGTCGGCAAGAGAGTACTCATTTCGAGACAACCACATAGCATATCCTTAATCACAGACTGTCGTTGCGCGGGTGCAGTGCGCCGCGCCTCTGGCGCCGCACTCTCAAGTGCCCCTGAGTTATACGCTCCCGGGCCGCTGGCCTGTGTCAACCTGAAACAACATGAGAAAAAGATTGCTTCCCCATTTCTTGTGCGTGGGCACCTCGCCGCCGCATTGGGACTTGCTCCGGCAGGTCAGCGGGCTGGCTCTCACATCGCCGCCCCGATGCACGCCCTGTTTAGACTTCAGCAATGATAGGATAGCACAGGCAAAGGTCACTGTTCACTAATACAACCGTCGGCGGACGACGTTTCAGGGGCCTACCGCGACTTGAACAGGCCGCTGCGCCGCCGCCGGTACGAGATGCCGTGCCGCCCCCGGGCGGTTTCCCCGCCTGACGCCTGAAACAAGGAAATGACGGGCACCGCTCCCTCCCAATCGGCACGGGGCAGGTTCCGGCCCAGAGCCCGCTCGATGGCTTCCAGCGCGAGATGGTCGGACGGCGAAACGAACGTGAGCGCGTCACCGTCGGCGCTTGCCCGTGCCGTGCGGCCGATGCGGTGGATGTAATCCTCGGCGTTTTCGGGGATATCGAAGTTGATCACATGACTCACGGCCTCGATGTCAAGCCCCCGCGCGGCAACGTCGGTTGCTACGAGATAGCGGTACTTGCCCGACCGGAACCCGGCAAGCGCCTCGTTGCGCTGGCGCTGGGACCGGTCTCCGTGGAGCGCCTGTACCTTGAAACCGTGCTTTCGCAAGGCCTTGGCCACTCGCTCCGTGCGCGGTTTCGTGCCCACAAAAATCATGGCGGAGTCAATATTCTCGTCCAGCAGCAATTCCCGCAGCAGCGAAAGTTTTCCTTCGGCCTCAACCGTATACAGCAGTTGACGCAGCGTCTCGACGGGCTTGGCAATCTGCCCGACTTCTATACGCTGGGGGTCTTTGAGAAACTCGTCGGCAAGCCGCGCGATTTCCCGCGGAAACGTTGCCGAACACATCACGGTCTGCCGCCCAGTGGGGAGTCTTCGAAGAATGCTGCGTATATCGGGAAGAAACCCCATATCGAGCATGCGGTCCGCCTCGTCCAGAATGAGCACCACGAGGTCGTTGAACCGGGCGTGGCCGCGGTGCATGTGGTCCAGAAGGCGGCCGGGTGTCGCGACCACCACGGCCACTCCCCTCTTGAATGCGTCGATTTGAGGCCCGTATCCCATGCCGCCGTACACCGCGGCACTGCCAATGCCCAGGGGTTTCCCCGTCCGGACGATCACCTCATGAACCTGTTGCGCAAGTTCGCGGGTTGGCGCGAGCACCAACATCATATTTGCCCGAATGCGGCCTTCGGCAAGGCGCGTCAGGGCCGGCAGCACGTAAGCCAAGGTCTTCCCCGTGCCCGTCTGCGCCACGGCGACAACATCGCGCCCCGCGAGCACTGCAGGGATCGTTTCATGCTGAATCGGGGTGGGAGTGTGAATCTCCTCCGTATCCAGAACACGGAGCAAACTGGGATGTAAGCCGAAATCATCGAATTGCATATACTTCCGCCCGCCCGCCGGGTTGGCATACACCGGATCGCAGTGCTTGAAGCACGCGTCACGAAACCCGCAAGCAAACATGCGTAATCTGTTTGAAGACCAAGGCTCCCGGCGTGTCGAACACAGCACCTGAAACAGTCAGGCAGGGTGATTATAGCAAGTTTTTCACGTGCGCAAAGAGGATGGACCACGAGGCGCAGATTGGAAACTCGCCCGGATACCGGATGAACTCGACATGGCCGTCCATGAAAAGGACATTGCCGCCGCCCGGTACATGGTTGAATTCATTGACGGTATAGGGGTTTCCGAGCAGATCAACGCTGTTTACGGTCACATCAGCATTCGCGGAGTCGTGCATGACCACCAAGCGGCTCTGGGCGATTGACCCGGCTGCCGGATTGTTTACGTCCGTCACAAAGAACCGTTCGATTCCTTCGCGCAACCTGTAAGCCGTCTTTTCTCCGACCAGCACATCGCGATCCGCCGCAGTCACGGCATCCTCGAGCGTGGCCGCATCCACGACACCCGTAACCATCTCGATAAACGCAAGAAGAAAATCACTTGAAAGGAAACCCAGGGCGGGGTCCGTGCTTTGAAGGTCATCCCTGTCTGTCAGGTAGTACTCCGGTGTCAAGGCCCACCCGTAGTAGAAATACGAAATCGGATACATCAGGCACGGACAGATCGCGGAATCCAGCTCGCCATTGCAGTGGAAGGCGCCCCCTTCAAGTACGTCCGCAGTGTCCGGATCAGATGGACACAGCAGAATCATTGCGTCGCTCATATACTCGGGGTAAATGGAAGCTCCTTCCGGGGTCCATATCAAAATCGCTTCGCTGGTTACTTGGTCGCATGCCGTACCGTCACGGAACCGAAGCGGAGGAAACTTCTCCCCCTGCGATTCGTTTGCATACATTTTGAAAATCAACCCCATTTGTTTGAGGTTGTTGGCGCAGCTGGCCCGGCGTGCGGCTTCCCTGGCCCGCGCGAGTGCTGGCAACAAGATCGCCGCCAATATCCCGATGATGGCTACTACGACGAGCAGCTCGATCAGGGTAAATCCTCGATACCTCATGGCTCTCTCCCCAAGACCGGGACACTCCTCCTCAGGAGTCCTGTCAATAAAAACCCGCGCCATCCTGCTAACCATTGTATCACGAAAATCAATGGAATATATCCGGAAATTCCCGATAATTCCGAATTTACCCATCTCGAAATCCATCTTGACGGAAAGTCTGGGCCGGTCTCTTGTCCCGGACCAGTTGCAATTATACCATATATTATGCGACTTGCAATAATAATTATACGAATCGAGAAAAAACCAACCATTAACGACGGCGTGAATCCTGCGTAAACAATCAATTCTGTGCTGGAAACTGTGCGGGGGCGGATACATCCGGTGGGGTCGATGTTCTTGGACAGACAGCGGCTGCCGCCGGGCCCGTTCGGTCACGCAAGCTCCTCCCAAGGAGCTTTGGACGAGATACCTCGTCCGGGGACATAGAGCGGCCAGCCGCGCGGGCGCACGGTCGCGCCTGGTAATGATGGCTGGTTGCCTCATTACGCTCGCATCTGAGGTTGGTCTTGGCGGCCAACCCGCGCCCTGCGTCAAATCATTATCATGGCTTCGGGTGTAACGTAAAACTTGCCTCACGCGCCGCACTTGGGTAGCCTACCGGAAGGTTAGACATAAGGAGCCTCCTGTATGAATCTTACGCCGGTCATCTGGCGAGCAGGGGAACTATCCATAATCGACCAAACGCTGTTGCCGCTGGAGTATCGGGAGGTTCGCCTGGACTCGCTGCAAGCCGTCTGGGATGCGATCCGCAGCCTTCGGGTCCGTGGAGCGCCGGCCATCGGAGTCTGTGCGGCATTCGGCGTGGTGGTATGCCTGCGCGAAAACCGCCCACAAGACGTCTCGGCCGCTCTGCGGACGGTGGACGAGGCGGCGGGACGTCTGGAAACCGCACGGCCGACCGCGGTCAATCTGTTCTGGGCTTTGCGCCGGATGCAGCATGCGGCCCGGGAACACGCGGGCACCGTGTCCGTGCAGGGCTTCATGGACGCACTCGAGACGGAAGCGTGCGCCATCCGCGACGAGGACACGGCCTGCTGCCGGCGAATAGGCGATTTTGGCGCTGCACTGATCCCTGAAGGCGGCGGGGTGTTGACCTATTGCAATGCCGGTGCATTGGCGACGAGCGCCTATGGCACCGCTCTTGCGGCGATGTATCGCGCCCACGAGCAAGGCCGCTCCTTTCACGTCTACGCAAGCGAGACCCGGCCTCTGCTGCAAGGCGCCCGTTTGACCGCCTGGGAACTGATGCGCGCCGGTATCAAGGTCACTCTCATCTGCGACAACATGGCCGCGCAAGTCATGCGCGAGGGCCGTGTCCAGCTCGTGCTGACCGGTGCGGACCGCATCGCCGCAAATGGCGACACGGCCAACAAGATCGGCACGTACGGGCTTGCGGTGCTTGCAGCAGCCCACGGGGTGCCGTTTTACGTCGCCGCCCCTTTGTCGACGTTCGATCCGGCGGCCGCGAACGGGGACGCCATTCCCATTGAGCACCGTCCCGGCGGCGAGATCACCGATGGCCTCGGCAAGCGCATAGCTCCAGAGGGTGTGGACGCGTACAACCCGGCTTTTGATGTAACGCCGGCGCGTCTGATCGCGGGAATTGTCACGGAAAGGGGTATATTGCGGCCGCCTTTCCTGAATTCAATCAGCGAGTGCTTCTGACGGCATACGAAAGCAACGTGGGATTTGCCAGGATGATCGAGAAACTCGTAGAAGTCATAGCCGGGGCTACCGAAGAGCAATTCCGCGAGATTTCCCTCGAGGACGCGGCGTTGTGCCGGACCTGGTGCGAGGCCCAAGAGCGGCACAACAGGAAGAAGGAGGTATGCGAGACTGCGCAGGCGCAGCTTGATGCGTGGCTGGCGGAACACGCGCAGCAGCCACCGGATTCGGAGGGCCATCGGTACCAGTGGGTCCTGCGCGACCTCATAGATGTGGTGCAAAGGGGCGAGCTCTTCGGGCTGGAAAGGGATGAACTGGATTTCCTTTGTTGCGTGTACGTGTTGGCGGATCGGTTTGTGGATCGAACCGTGTACGCGCGCGTGCGCTCTGTGCTGGCGCCCTACTTGAACGAAATCGAGGTTCGGCGCAAGGAACTTCCGGATTACCTTCGGCTGACCGGTCTGGCAAAGCGCGTGCATTTCGTGGATGCCAAGGAGCTTGAAGACGCGCCGCATGTCGCGGCTCGCTCGATTGCGGGCATCGGGATCTCTGCCAGAGGCCCCTTGCGCCGGTATTCGGGGCACGTCAAGCTGCTAGGCAATGTTCCGGATGATTGCACCCTTGTGGTCGAGAACGGCTGTTGCAGCGTGGCGGGATACGTGATGGGACGGCTCGCCGTTACGCATCACTGTGACGTTCGTCACAACATTTCGGGTGTTGTCATCTCAAGTATGGGCAGCATTCGCGCCCGGAACATCATCGACCAGGCCTACGTTGTGGCGAAAGCGGGGAGCGTGCATGTTTGCCGCGTCGAGAACCCAAGATTGCTTTTTGCGGGCGAACGCCTGGTGGTCGTGGATACCATTCGCCGGGGCAATATCATCGCACCCGATATAGATGTGCATGAGGAGGCCATCGGGGGCAGGATTCAGGTATCGCGGTGCTTGTCGGGCGGCCGTTTCCGCGCGACGCCTGGCCTGCCGCTCGAGATCATATTTCGGAAACAATTGTCTGCCAGCGATTTCGGCGGGATCCGCAGCAAAGAAGCAGCGCGGCTTTCATCGGAGGTGCTCCGACTGAAGATGCGCGTTCTCACGCTCGAGTCGCTCATCAATTCTCTCGATCGAGAAATCGAGCGTCTGGCCGAGAATGCGCTCTATTACATCTTGAGCGACGAAACCGCCCGAGAACAGGCCGACGCCATTCGGCGGGACAAAGGAAGACGTGACGTCATCGACCGCATAATCGAGGGTCTTCTTGGCATGGCCTACGCCATCGCCGAGCGCGCGGCTGAACGAGCCAATGCCCCGGCACAACCAGACCGCGGCGACCATGACGAGGCCGAAGTCATGTTCGGCGTCGCCGATGCCGTCCTGAACGACCTGAGTTCCGCGGGCTCGGCTGAACGCGACGTGCCCGCGTTTATCGGCCGCGTCGCCGACATTCGCGATGGATTCCGGAGCGGTGCGCCCGGCAACCGGCTCGCCGCGTCTTCGCTGGCGCGCATCCGCCAGGAATTGCAGTCCTGGATCGCAGAGCGCAACCGGATTGGCGGCCAGCTCGAGCAGCGCGAAGCCCATCTGCGGTCACAACTGGAATTCGGACAATTCGTCTATTCGGCGTCCGATCGGGATTCAGCCGAGCGCATGTTGAAGACCTTGCTGGCATCGGCCCAGGAGCGGCCTCAGAAGCCCGCTGTGGCGAAGAAGCTGGCCAGCAATTTCGTGGCCACCATGTGCAGGAATATCGAGAAACGACGAAAGGCCGCCGAAGAACGCCGGCATGAATTGCTTGAAATGCGGCGCGAATTCGAAGAAAAAGCCAATCGCCTTCGCGCACAACACCATATCGTGATAACCCTCGGAAAGGGCGACACCGGGGAAGGACCGCGCGTGTCGGGACGTTTCGAAGGCGGCGTGGTGATTTGCGCTGATATGCTCGCCCTGGAACAGAGCGAAGCGTCAGCGAACGCCCGCCTGGTAGTCCCTGACACCGGCGAAGCATCCATGACCTATCAGCGTCGCTTCACGTCCATCG